>NZ_JBFUHT010000026.1:0-22347 GCF_056402275.1 Azospirillum sp. P4_B5 | reverse complement strand
CCCCCCTGCCGCGTCAGCGCAAACCTTCGGTTTGCGCGAGAACTGCGCAGGGGAGGGGATAAAGGGTTGGGAGACGGACGGTGCAGAGCTTGTCGGGGCTTTCCTTGGCGATGGCCTTGTGGCCGGCGATGGCGGTGTTGATCGCGTCGGGGGTCAGGCGATGCACGCCGGGAGCGATCACCACGGCGACGCCACTGGCCGACAGCAGCGGGAAGCGCCGCACCGCGCCGTAACGGTCCTTGCCGTCGAAGCAGCCGGCCTCCCGCGCCTCCGCGTCGTAGAGGCTCTCCGCGTCGGAGCGGAACTGCGCGACGAGGTCGGCGACGCGGGCCAGCGCATCCTCGTCCGCGGCGCCGCTGAGGGCGACGAAGAAGTCGTCGCCGCCGATGTGGCCGGCGAAGCCGCCGTTGCCCGAGGCCCAGGCCTTCAGCCGCTCGCTGAACATCAGGATGGCGCGGTCGCCCTGGCGGAAGCCGAAACGGTCGTTGAAGGGCTTGAAGTTGTCGAAGTCGAGATAGGCCAGGACATGGCCACGGTCCTGTTCCTGAAGGGCGCGTTCGATGTGGCGCACGATGGCGGCGTTGCCCGGCAAACGGGTCAGCGGATTTTGGTCCGCGGCCATGGCGAGGTTGCGCTCGTGCACCAGACGGATCAGCGCGCCGCTGGACAGGAAGCCGGCATACTCGCCGCCTTCGATGATGATGATGCCGTCGCTGGCCTCCTCCGCCGAGAAGGCTTCGATCACCTGGTCGAGGGGGGTGGAGATGTCGCAGACCGGGCTTTTCACCACCAGATCCAACAGCGTGTCGCCCAACCCCTTGTTGCGCAGAAGCTCGCTGCCGAAACGGGAGTAGACGAAGCGCTTCAGGTCGCGCTCGCGGATCAGCCCCAGCGGGCGCTGCTGGCGGTCGACGATGGGGGCGATGGACGGGCTGTCGTCGCCGCGGAAATAGTCGAGAAGCTCGGTCTTCGGGGAATTGACGGCGAGCGGCGGCTGCCGCTCGATCACCTCGGACAGGCGCAGGCGGGCCTCATTCGGCTTGCGGCGGTCCCGCCGGTTCAACTCCTCGACGATGCCGTAGCGCTCGGGCACGGCGCGCAGTTCCAGGCTCGGCCGGGCGATCAGATAGCCCTGGGCGAAGTCGCAGCCGAGATCGCGGCAGGTGTAGAATTCCTTCTCCGTCTCCACCCCCTCGGCGATGATGAGGATGCCGAGCGCGTGGGCGTAGCCGACCAGCGCGTGGGCGATGGCCCGCTTGCGCGTGTCCTGGTCGATGCCGGCGATGAAGTAGCGGTCGATCTTGAGATAGTCGGGCTTGGATTCGTAGAGCAGCCGCAGCCCGGCGAAGCCGACGCCGAAATCGTCCAGCGCCACCCCGATGCCCGCCTGCCGGTAGCGGTCGATGGCCTGCTCGATGCTGTGGTCGGGGCGAAGCTCGCGCCGCTCGGAGATTTCCAAGCTGATGGTCAGGCGCGGGTCGGATGCGCCGCCATCCAGCGAGAAGGGGGGCAGCCAGGGGGAACCGGCTACCCCGACCACCCGCGCGTCGATGTTCAGGAACAGCTTGGCGTTCGGCCAGTGGTCCAGCGCGCGGAAGGCCGCCACCGCCTTGGCGTGCAGGGCGCATTCGACCTCGGCCAGCAGGCCCTGCATGCAGGCGGCGTCCAGCAGGTCGTTGGGGCTGGCGAAGGGGCTATGCTCCAATCCGCGCAGCAGAGCCTCCATGCCGTGGCAGCGCCCGGTGCGCATCTGCACGATGGGCTGGAAGGCGACCGATAGACCGGCCAGCAGGCGGGTCCACTCCGCCGGCAGCGCAGCCTTGCGGGCGCTCCCCGCCGGGGCGCCGGAGCGATCGTCCCATTCGTCTGCTGGCACCGAGGCCATGGCTTCGTCCACCGCCGGCTGTCCATGTTCGTCGCGGGCAAGCCCATCTTGTAGCGGATGATCTTTTCGATTTCGTGACAAAGGCAAGGCGTCTGCGCGAGGGCGATCCAAAATGCCCTTCGCACCCCGGCCCCGCTTTGCGCTATAGGGGTGCGCTTCAACGCAGACGATGATGGATCTGGGGGGCGGCGGGGCATGAAGGTCGGCATCGACATGGGGGCGGCCATGACGGCTGGCGCGACGGGGGCGTCGGCGATGCTGGATCTTGAGGAGCTGCTGGCGACCCGCCTGCTGGTGCAGGGCAACTCCGGCTCCGGCAAGTCGCACCTGCTGCGCCGCCTGATCGAGCAGAGCGCGCGCTGGGTGCAGCAGGCGGTGATCGACCCCGAGGGCGACTTCGTGACCCTGGCCGAGCGCTTCGGCCACATCGTGGTGAACGCCGACGAGCACAGCGAGGCCGCCCTGCAGAGCGTCGCCGCCCGTGTGCGCCAGCATCGGGTCTCCGTCGTGCTGAACCTGGAGGGGCTGGACGCGGACCTGCAGATGCGCCACGCCGCAGCCTTCCTGGGCGGACTGTTCGACGCCGATCGCGACCACTGGTACCCCATGCTGGTGGTGGTGGACGAGGCGCAGCTCTTCGCCCCTTCCGCCGCCGGCGAGGTATCGGACGAGGCGCGCAAGGTCTCGCTGGGCGCCATGACCAACCTGATGTGCCGCGGGCGCAAGCGCGGGCTGGCCGGGGTGATCGCGACGCAGCGCCTCGCCAAGCTCGCCAAGAACGTGGCGGCGGAGGCCTCCAACTTCCTGATGGGCCGCACCTTCCTGGACATCGACATGGCCCGCGCCGCCGACCTGCTGGGCATGGAGCGCCGCACCGCGGAGATGTTCCGCGACCTGGAGCGCGGCCATTTCATCGCGCTCGGCCCGGCCATCTCGCGCCGCCCGCTGCCGCTGCGCATCGGTGCCGTCGAGACGCAGGGGCGCGCCGGCAGCCCGAAGCTGATGCCGCTGCCCGACACCCCGCTGGAGGACGCGCGGGAGCTGATCTTCCGGCCGGGTGAGCCGGAGCCGCCGCGCCTGGCGGTGCGCCGCCCCTCGACCAGCGCCAGCGCCGATCTGCTGGCCCAGCTTTCCCGCCCGCGCCCCCTGCCGGCGGAGCCGGCGGCCGAGGATGCGGCCCCCGCGCTGCCCCTGGAGGAGCCGGAAACGCCGGAGCAGGCGGCGGAGCGCAAAGCCGCCTACGAGGCGATCCTGCGCGCGGTTCTGGCCGATCCGGAGGCGCCCTACCGCTCCATCGCCGTGCTCTATCAGGACTTCCTGGTGCGCTGCCGGACGCAGGGGGTGCGGGGCGAGCTTCTGGAATTGCCGGCCTTCCGGCGCAAGCTGGCGGCGGCCCGCGCCGGGGCGGGGGATGGCACCGAAGAAAATCCCGCCTGGGAGAAGGCGACCCAGGTGGCGGCCACCCTGCCGGAGGACATCCAGGTCGTCTTCCTGCTGCTGGCCCGCGCGGCGCTGGACCATCTGCCCTGCCCGTCCGACGCCGATGTGGCCCGCGCCTGCGGCAGCCGGTCGCGCGGGCGGGCGCGGCGCCTGCTGACCTACATGGAGCAGCGCGGCTTCGTCGCCACGCGCAGCGGGCTGGGCAACACGCGCAGCATCGCCCTGCCGGCGCTGGGCTGGGAGACGGCGCTGGGCGATCCGAATGCCGATCCGAACGCCGACCCCAACGCCGACGGCGGGTCGGAGGGGCCGGAGGACGGCGGGTTGTTCGCCACCGCCTGAGCGGGCCTTCTATTCGTCGTCCGGCTCGATCCCGGCGGCCAGGGCGTGGGCCAGACGCCCGGCGGCGGCGACCGCGGCCATCGCCTCCTGCGCTTTGGCGGCGATGCGCGCGGTGCCCTCCGGCGTCGGCTGGTGGAGCGAGGGGGCGGGCAGGCGTTCGACGAAATCCCAGGCGCCGGTGGTGGGGTCCCAGACCTCGAAGACATCGGGGTTGGGACGGCGGGCGACCCAGGCGCGGGCGGCGTTGCCTTCGGCGCGGAAGCGCACCCCGAAGAAGCGGCTGGCCGCCATGGCCCCGATGGCTGCGACCAGATCGGCGTCGGCGTTCGGGAAACGCTGCGTCAGAGCGGCGCGCAGGGCTTCCGCCAGGGCGCGGCGGTCGTCATGATGGGGAAGGCCATCGGGATCGGTTCTCATGGCCCGCGATGGTAGTGGGACGGCGCGCCTCCGCAAGCGGGCGCGATGTCGCAAGCGCAGCCCGGAGTCGTCATGGTCAGCCTGTCCGAAGCCTACGCCATCGCCATCGGCCACCACCGGGCCGGACGGATGGGCGAGGCCGCCGGGGTCTACCGGGCCATTCTCGACGCCGACCCGCGGCAGGCCGACGCGCTGCATCTGCTGGGCGTCCTGGCGGGCCAGACCGGGCGGGGCGAGGAGGCGGTGTCGCTGATCGTCCAGGCCATCGCGCTGGACCCGGAGGCGGCGGACTATCACGACAATCTCGGCAGCCTGCGCCGTACCGGCGGCGCTGCGGTTCGGGCGGCCGCGCAGCACGCGCGCGCCCTGGCGCTGGAGCCGGGGCGGGCCAAGGCGGCCTTCAACCGGGGGCTGGCGCTCGGCGATCTGGGGCGGGTGGAAAAGGCGCTGCTATGCTTCCGCGCCGCCCTGCGGATCGATCCCGGCTATGGGGTGGCGGCGCTGGCGGCGGGGCGGCTGCTGGCCGGCGGGCCGGAGCCGACGGCGGCGGAACGCTGGCTGACCCACGCGCTGTCCCTGGCGCCGGACAGCGCCGACGCCTGGGCGGCCGTGGGACGGGCGCGGCTGGCGGCGGGGGAGGCCGACGGGGCGGTGAGGGGCTATGGCCGTGCGGCGCGGCTGTGTCCGGGCAATGGTGCGGCGCTGAGCAACCTCGCCATGGCGACGTTGCAGGCCAGCGGCGCCCTGCCGGAGTTCCCCCGCGCCGACCGCCCGGAGGCGAGTTGGGGCGAGCCGCTGGGCCGTGTCCTCGACCTGTTTTTGGAGGCGCTGGATTACGGAGCGGGGGAGGTGGCGGAGGTGGCGCTGTTCCGCACCGCCGTGCTGACCATCCATCGCGGCATGCTGGACGATGCGCGGCTGGAGCGGATCGCCGAGCGGGCACGGGACCGGCTGCGGCGCGTGCCGGGGGATGGCGCGGCGGCCGCCTGCATCGCACACGGTCTCTACCGCCGGGGGCGGCTGGTGACCGCCTCGCGGCTTGCCCGGCGGTATCTGCGCGGCTGGTCGGAGGAGGCGATCCGTGCCGACCCGCAGGCGGCGAAATGGCGGCAGGTCGATGCGCGCCCGGTCTTTCTCGACGCGCTTGCCGCGTACCGGCCGCGGATCGCGGAGGCGGGGGAGCGGTGGATGCCGGTTCCTCCTGCGGCCGAAGGCGGGGCGATCCTATTGGTCAGCGTCGATTCCGGCTATTGGCGGCGCTTCGGCGGCTGGTTCCTCGCCCACGCCTTGAAGGACGCGGCGGGCAACCGCGTGCATGTCCACATCGTCAACCCCGGTGCGGAGGATCGCGCCGATCTGGACCGCCGCTGCGCCGACCAGCCGGGGCGGCTGTCCTGGTCGCTGGAGCGCATCGACCTGTCCGTCCACGCGCCGGGGGCGGAGACCACCTATTACGCCTGCGCGCGCTTCTTCGTGGCGCTGGACCTGCTGGAGCGGACGGGGGCGCCGGTCTTCATCACCGACATCGACGCCCGCTGCACGGCGCCGCTTCCGCCCGACCTGCGCGACGGGGCTGGCTGGGACCTGACCGTCATGCGCGACCGCCGCGCCCGCGGGCCGTTCGACGACATTATCGTCAGCTTCCTCGGCGTCGCGCCGACCGCGGCGGGGCGGGAGTTTCTCGGGCTCGTCGGCGCCTACATCGGCTGGTTCTTCGACCGCGGCGAGGCGGCCTGGACGCTGGACCAAGCGGCGCCCTACGCCGTCCTTCACGACTGGACGCGGCGCGGGCGGACTCTGCGGCTGCGGGAATACGAATTCCTGCGCCTGCCCTGGTTCGATTTCCCGGTGAAGGGAGAGGGGTGACAGGGTGCTACGCCGCCTGGACGCTGTTGTCCTTGCGCCGCGACAGCTGCAACTGGCCGTCCAGGCACTTCACGTAGGTGGTCTTGCCGGCCTTCAGGTTGTCGCAGACGGTGACCAGCGCACGCGGGATCGCCGCGAATTCCTTCGAGCCCCGCGACTGCGTGTTGTAGGCGGCGAGGTGCTGGCGCAGCCCCTCCTTCGACACCGGCTTTCCGTCGTTCCCGATCATGGTCGTCCCCGCGTGTGTGGTCCTCGGTGGCCGAGGCTACGCGGGGACGGTTCCGGACTCAACGTCCGCTGCCGTTCGTGGGCCGGTCCTCCGGTTTTCCCCCATCGCCGGTCCAGTCGTCGGTGATGTAGCGTTGGGCGTCGCTGATCGTCTCCACCTCGTCGCGGCTGGGCGGCTTGGGCACGCGCGACTGGCCGTTCTCGCGGTCCTGGTCCATGGGTCCTCCATCGCTTTGCCAGTGATGTGGACGGAAGGGCGGGGCCGGCAAGCCCATCCCGGACCGGGGTACGGCATTCGCGTCCGATCACGGGGGGCGCTATGACCGCCGCCCGCTTGACAGGCGAACCCGCGCCGCCGGATCATCCGGCCGTTAACCGCTAAGAATTCCAAAGAGAATTCGCCCCGTCCGGGGTCGTTCCGGGATCACGCAGGGAGTATGGGAACCATGAACACGCTCGCGCGCCGTCTGGCCGGTGCCGCCCTTCTGTCCGCCGGTCTTTCCTTCGGCCTCGCGGCCACGCCGGTCCTGGCCGACACGCCGAAGGACACGCTGGTCATGGCTTGGCAGTTCGACGACATCGTGACGCTCGATCCCGGCGAGATCTTCGAGCTGTCGGGAGCCGAATACGGCGCCCAGGTCTATGACCGGCTGATCCGCTTCGACGTCAACGACGTCAGCAAGATCTACGGGCAGGTGGCGGAAAGCTGGACCGTCTCCGACGACGGCAAGACCTTCACCTTCACCATCCGCGACGGGATCAAGTTCCACTCCGGCAACCCGCTGACGGCGGAGGACGTGGCCTACTCGCTCCAGCGCGCCGTGAAGATGAACAAGGGTCCTGCCTTCATCCTGACCCAGTTCGGCCTGACGCCGGAGAACGTCGAGCAGAAGGTCCGCGCCACCGACCCGCGCACCCTGGTGTTCGAGACGGACAAGACCTACGCCCCGACCTTCGTGCTCTATTGCCTGACCGCCGACGTCTCCGGCGTGGTCGATGCCAAGCTGGTCAAGAGCAAGGAGGTCAATGGGGACTTCGGCGCCGCCTTCCTCAAGGCCAACTCCGCCGGCTCCGGCCCCTTCGTCCTGCGCCAGTGGAAGGCCAGCGAGCTTCTGTCGCTGGAGGCCAACCCCAACTACTGGGGCGGCGCTCCCGCCGTGAAGCGCGTGCTGATCCGCCACATCGCGGAGCCGGCGACCCAGCGCCTGCTGCTGGAGAAGGGCGACGTGGACGTGGCCCGCAACCTGAAGCCGGAGCAGTTCGAGCCGCTGCGCGGCAACGACAAGATCCGCATCGTCCAGGCGCCCAAGGGCACGCTCTATTATTTCGGCCTGAACCAGAAGAACGAGGTGCTGGCCAAGCCCGACGTGCGCAAGGCGTTCAAGTACGCCGTGGATTACGACGGCATGGCGAAGACCATCATGAACGGTCTCGGCACCGTCCATCAGGCCTTCCTGCCCAAGGGCTTCCTCGGCGCGCTGGAGGAGAACCCGTACACGTACGATCCGGCCAAGGCGAAGGAGCTGCTCCGCCAAGCGGGCTATCCGGACGGCATCACGGTGACCATGGACGTCCGCAACACCTCGCCCAGCATGGACATGGCCCAGGCCATCCAGGGCAGTGCTTCGGCGGCGGGCATCACGGTCAAGCTGCTGCCGGCGGACGGCAAGCAGGTGGTCACCAAGTACCGCGCCCGCAACCACGAGGCGCTGCTGTACCAGTGGGGTGCCGACTACCAGGACCCGAACACCAACGCCGACACCTTCGCCGCCAACCCGGACAACGCCGACGACGCCAAGGCCAAGCCGCTGTCCTGGCGCAACGCCTGGGACATTCCCGAGCTGACCAAGAAGACCGCCGCCGCGGTCGAGGAGCGCGACGCCGCCAAGCGCGCCGCGATGTACCAGGAGCTTCAGCGCGAGGTTCTGGAGACGTCGCCCTTCGTCATCATGTTCCAGCAGACCGAAGTGATCGCGGAACGCAGCAACGTCGAGGGGCTGGTCTGGGGGCCGAGCTTCGACAGCAACTACTATTGGAAGGTCAGCAAGAAGTAAGGCGGGCTTTATCGTCCCGATACTTCATCCCCTCTCCCCTCCGCTCACGCGCAAACTTCGTTTGCGCTGACGCGACAGGCGGACCTTTGGTCCGCCGAAAGCGGGGAGAGGGTTAGGGGGAGGGGGATTCGCACGGCCCGTACGTTCGGCAAAAGCGAGACCCCCTCACCCTCCCCTCTCCCCAGGGGGGAGAGGGATTTTGCTTTCAAGCTTGGGTGAAACTTGGCCGCTATCTTGAAACGACCGGGGATGCCGGGGCGGCGTCATGCGATTCGCGGGGCGGGGTTGCTCGTCTCGGTGGCGCTGACCGTCCTCGGCCTCCTGCTCGTCACCTTCCTGATCGGGCGCGTGGTGCCCATCGACCCGGTGATCGCCGTGGTCGGCGACCGCGTGTCCGCCGACACCTACGCCCGCGTCCGGCAGGAGCTGGGGCTGGACCTGCCGCTGTGGCAGCAGTTCCTGCGCTATGTCGGCGACGTTCTGCAGGGCGATTTCGGCACCTCGGTGCTGACCTCCCGCCCGGTGCTGGAGGACATCCTGCGCGTCTTCCCGGCGACGCTGGAACTGGCCACCGCCGCGCTGGTCGTCGGCGTGCTGCTGGGCATCCCGGCGGGGGTGATGGCCGCCGTCCATCGCGGGCGCTGGCCGGACCATCTGATCCGGGTGATCGGGCTGATCGGCCATTCCATCCCGATCTTCTGGCTGGGGCTGATGGCGCTGCTGGTCTTCTACGCGCGACTCGATTGGGCGCCGGGGCCGGGGCGGGTGGACGTCTTCTACGAGGGGCTGGTCGATCCGGTGACCGGGGTCATCACGGTGGACGCCCTGCTGGCCGGTGAGAGCGACGTGTTCTGGAACGCGCTGCACCATCTGGTGCTGCCGGCGGGCATCCTCGGCCTCTACAGCGTGGCCTACATCGCGCGCATGACGCGCAGCTTCATGCTGGACCAGCTCCGCCAGGAATACATCACGACGGCCCGCGTCAAGGGCCTGTCGGAGGCGCGGGTGATCTGGCGCCACGCGCTGGGCAACATCGCGGTGCCGCTGACCACGGTGGTGGCGCTGTCCTACGCCTCGCTGCTGGAGGGGTCGGTGCTGACGGAGACGGTGTTCGCCTGGCCGGGGCTGGGGCTCTACATCACCAACTCCCTGCTGTCGGCGGACATGAACGCGGTGCTGGGCGGCACGCTGGTGGTCGGGGCGGTCTTCATCGGCCTGAACCTGCTGTCCGACCTGCTGTACCGCCTGCTGGACCCGAGGGCTCGATGACGCAAGCTGCTGAAAACGGGCTGCGGGCGTGGCTGACCGCAGAGACGCCGCAGTCCCGCGGGCAGGCCCGGCTGGGCCGGGTCTATCTGGGCTGGCTGGCCTTCTCGCGCAACCGGCTGGCCATGATCGGGCTGGGCATCGTGCTGCTGCTGGTGCTGATGGCGGCGCTGGCGCCGCTGCTCGCCCCTTACGATCCCTACACGCAGGACCTGTCGCAGCGGCTGCTGCCGCCCAGCGCGGCGCACTGGCTGGGCACCGACGCCTTCGGGCGGGACATCCTGTCGCGCATCCTCTACGGCTCCCGCCTGACGCTGATGATCGTGGCGCTGGTCGCGGTGACCGCACCGGTGGCCGGTCTGCTGATCGGGACGGTGGCGGGCTATCTCGGCGGCTGGGTGGACGCGGTGCTGATGCGCGTCACTGACATCTTCCTGGCCTTCCCGAAGCTGATCCTGGCGCTGGCCTTCGTCTCGGCGCTGGGGCCGGGCATCGAGAACGCCATCATCGCCATCGCGATCACCAGCTGGCCGCCCTACGCCCGCATCGCGCGGGCCGAGACGATCACCATCCGCCGGAGCGACTTCATCAGCGCGGCACGGCTCCAGGGCGCCTCGACGCCGCGGATCATCCTCGGCCATGTGGTGCCGCTCTGCTCCTCCTCGCTGATCGTGCGGGTGACGCTGGACATGGCGGGGATCATCCTGACGGCGGCGGGGCTGGGCTTCCTCGGCCTCGGCGCGCAGCCGCCCGCCCCGGAATGGGGCGCGATGATCGCCACCGGGCGCCAGTATGTGCTGGAGCAATGGTGGGTCGCCACCATGCCCGGCATCGCCATCTTCGTGGTCAGCCTGGGCTTCAACCTGCTGGGCGACGGCCTGCGCGACGTTCTGGACCCGAAAGGCCAATGAGCGACAAAGCACTGCTGGAGGTCGAGAACCTCCGCATCTCCTTCCCCACCCGGACGGGCGTGACGCAGGCGGTGCGCGGCGTCTCCTTCACCGTGGGCCGGGAAAAGCTGGGCATCGTCGGCGAGTCCGGCTCCGGCAAGTCGATGACCGGGCGGGCCATCCTGCGGCTGGTCCCGCCGCCTGGAATCGTCACCGCTGACAAATTGTCCTTCCAGGGCGAGGACCTGCTGACCCTGCCGGAGAAGCGGCTGCGCGGCATCCGCGGGCGGCGAATCTCCATGGTCATGCAGGACCCGAAATTCTCGCTGAACCCGGTCATGACCATCGGCGCCCAGATCGCCGAGGCCTACCGCGTCCATTCCAGCGCCGGCACGGCGGAGGCGAAGCGGCGCGCGCTGGAGATGCTGGAGGCCGTGCGCATCCGCGACCCGGAGCGGGTCTACGGCCTCTACCCGCACGAGGTGTCGGGCGGCATGGGCCAGCGCATCATGATCGCCATGATGCTGATCCCCAACCCCGACCTGCTGATCGCCGACGAGCCGACCTCGGCGCTCGATGTGACGGTGCAGATGCAGGTGCTGGCGATCATGGACGAGCTGTGCTCCCGCCGCGGCATGGGGATGATCTTCATCAGCCACGACCTGAACCTCGTGGCGTCCTTCTGCGACCGCATCCTGATCATGTACGCGGGGCGGGTGGTCGAAACCTGCCGCGCGTCGGAGCTGCACGCGGCGAAGCACCCCTACACCCGCGGCCTGCTCGACAGCCTGCCGCGCCTGGACGACACGCGGGCGGAGCTGCCGGTGCTGGCGCGCGACCCGTCCTGGCTGGAGGATTTCCCCCCCTCTCCCCCCCGGGGAGAGGGTCGGGGTGAGAGGGCGTCGGCATCGCCGGAAGGTTCGGCAAAAGCGCATCCCTCTCACCCTAACCCTCTCCCCAGGGGGGAGAGGGGACATGGGGCGGAGGGCGGGCGATGATCGACGTCAAGGATCTGCGGGTCACCTTCGGCCATGGCGCCGACGCCGTGGCCGCCGTGCAGGGGGTATCCTTCGCCGTGCGGGAGGGCGAGAGCTTCGGGCTGGTCGGCGAGTCGGGCTCGGGCAAGTCCACCGTGCTGCGCGCCGTCGTCGGGCTGAACCACGACTGGACGGGCTCCATCACCGTGGCCGGCGCGGCGCAAAGCCGTCGCCGTGAGAAAGGCTTCTTCAAGTCCTGCCAGATGGTCTTCCAGGACCCTTACGGCTCGCTGCACCCGCGTCACACCATCGACCGCATCCTGGCCGAGCCCATCGCCATCCATGGCTTGCGCGACGCCGACGCGCGGATCGACCGGGTGCTGCGCGACGTCGGGCTGGGGCCGCAGTTCCGCTTCCGCTACCCGCACCAGCTCTCCGGCGGGCAGCGCCAGCGCGTCGCCATCGCCCGCGCCCTGGTGCTGGAGCCGCGCGTGCTGCTGCTGGACGAGCCGACCTCGGCGCTCGACGTGTCGGTGCAGGCGGAAATCCTCAACCTGCTGAAGCGGCTGCGGGCGGAGCACGCGCTGACCTACGTGCTGGTCAGCCACAATCTGGCGGTGGTCGCCACCATGTGCGACCGGCTGGCGGTGATGAACCGCGGCCGCATCGTCGAGGAGATGAACGTGGACTCGCTGCGCCGGGGTGCCGCGCGGGAGGACTACACGCGCCAGCTCCTGCGCGCCAGCCAGGGCTACGACCGCGCGGCGGCGGACAGCTTCAAGGACTTCGCGTGAGGGTCACCCCGCCTCGGGCGGCGGGCCTGGGCGGGCGGCCAGCGTGTCGGCCTGGGCCTGCAGCTTGGCCAGCAGGCCGTCGAGCTGGCCCATCTCCTCCTCCGTGAGCGCGCCGGTCAGCTCCCGCTCGTAGGCCAGCGCGAGGGGGACGATCTCCGTGTAGATCGCCAGCGCCTTGGGCGTCAGGGTCAGCTGCGCCTTCCGGCGGTCGGTGGCGCCCGATTCGCGCAGAATCAGCGCCGAATCGAGCATCCGGCTGATCGCCCGGCTGACCTGCACCTTGTCCATGGCGGTGCGCTGGGCGATCTCCCCCGCGCTCAGCGTCTCGCCGCCGCCCAGCACGGCGATGACCCGCCATTCCGGGATGGTGATGCCAAATCGCTTCTCGTACAGCTTCGCCACCGTGTGGCTGACCGTGTTGGACAGCACCGCCAGGCGGTAGGGCAGGAAGCGGGTCAGATGCAGCACCGGCGCGGCGGGATCGGCGCCGGAACGCTTGCGGCGGGGGGAGGCCATGGGGTGTCGCGCCTTATCGGAATGCGGGAACCGGATGCCGGTTTCTCCATCCTGCCCCGGAAATTGGCGGACGCAACCGTTTCAGATAAAAATTTCGGTCCGCGTCAGTGGCCACCCTCAACGATTTACGATCAGCGCCACGCCCAGCACCGCCACGATGGCGCCTGCCCAGGCGCCGGCCCCCGGACGCTGGCGGGTCCAGACCCACAGCATCGGCAGGATCAGCACCGGGCTGGTGGCCGACAGTGTGGCGACCACGCCGGCGTTGCCGTGGGCCAGCCCGATCAGCAGCAGCGTCATGCCCAGCCCCAGACCGATGAAGCCGTTCACCACCACCTGGGCGAAGATGCGCGGCGTCAGGCCGGGGCCGAAGCCGAGGCGCTGGCCGGGCAGCAGCCCACCCGCGAACAGCAGCAGCCCCGACATGCCGACGCGCACCGCCGCCGCCGCGATGGGATCGGCCCCCGCCGCCATCACCGGCCGGGCGATGACCGAACCGGCGGCTTGGCAGACGGCCGCGATCAGGCAGGCGCCGACGCCGACCAGCAGGCGGCCCCGCACCGACTCCCAGTCATGGGGAAGGGTGCCGGTGCCGTTCGGCACCGGGCTGGCGCGGAAGAAGATCGCCAGCATCACCCCGGCGGTGACCAGCGCGATGCCGACCGCCGTCCACGGCCCCAGCGCCTCCCCCAGCACGGCCCAGGCGAGCAGGGCGGTGATCGGCGCGTTGGTGGCGTAGATGACCGAGTTGCGGCGCGGGCCGATGCGCCCAAGCGCCCAGAACAGCGCGGTGTCGCCCATCACGATGCCGACCGCGCCGGACAGCGCCAGGATCGCCGCCCCTTGCAGGTCGAGCGTCTGCCAGCCACCGAGCAGAGTCGCGGCCAGAGCCGTGCCGACGAAGACGATGCTCATGCGCAGGCGGTTGAAGGCGACCGAGCCGATGGCCCGCACCGGGCCGATGGCGATCAGCCCGCTGGCCGCCCAGCAGAGCGCGGCGCCCAGGGCGGCGAGGTTGGCGGTCAGCATGATGGGAGCTTCGGAAGGGCAGGGTGGGGCGCAGGCTGGGGCATGGTGGCCGCACCCTATCCGGAACCCCGCCGGGGCGGTAGCGCGGCGGTCGCATGGCGGGGGTGTGGGGGCAATCGAAGCCGTTGCCTACAGCTCGATCAGCGCGTACGGCCTCCCCGACTCCTTCTCGATGGTCTGGGCGACGTTGTAGACCGGCGTGCCGCGCAGGGTCTTGCCGGCATAGCTGCCATGATGGGCGTGGCCGTGGACAACCGCCTGCACGTGGAAGCGGTCGATGGTTTCCGCCAGACGGGAGGAGCCGAGGAAGGGATAGATCTCGGTCGGCTCGCCGCGCACCGTTTCGGCGATGGGCGCGTAGTGCAGCACGACCATCGTCCGCTCGGTCTCCAGCTGGCGCAGGGCGCTTTCCAGCCGCATGGCCTCGTTCACCGCCTCGTGCACGAACTGCTTGATCGCGGGTTCGCCGAAGGCATCCAGCATGCGGTTCTCGAACCCGCCGCCGAAGCCCTTCACCCCGGCGAAGCCGACGCCGCGGATCTCCACCGGGTTGCCGTCGAGGAAGCGGACGCCCGCCTGCTCCAGGATGCGCTGAAGCTCCTCGACATGGCCGCATTCGTGGTCGTGGTTGCCCAGCACGGCGACCACCGGGATGCCGATGGCGCGCAGATCCTCGGCCAGCACCTCGGCCTCGCGCGGCTTGCCGTGGTTGGTCAGGTCGCCGGCCAGCGCCAGGACGTCCGCCCGGTCGGCGATCTCCTGGAACAGCTCGCGGTAGGGATGGGTGGAGGTTTCCCCCACATGGATGTCGCCGATGGCGGCGACCTTGATCGTTCCTTCAGCCCGAGTGTGTTCAGCCATGCTTCGTTTCCTCGCCGACGACGTCGGCGAACCCCCAGTCCGTGACGTCGATCCGATAATCCTCGCGCGAGAACAGCCGCCCCCGGCAGATGCGGGTCTGCGGCACCGGCAGCTTCGCGCGCTCGTTCAGCCGGTCCAGAAGCTCCTGCAACAGCCAGGCGGGGATGTGGTCGCGCTCCGTCGGGTAGATGAAGCGGAAGTTCAGGACGTGCATCAGCAGCACCTCCCAATACTGCTCCATGTGGCCGAGCAGCCGTTTCCAGTCGATGTGGGCGTGCTGCTTCAGGATCATGTGGGCGACGTCGGGACCGTCGTACTTGTGCCGCATCTGCACGAAGGCCTTGGAGAAGACCATTTCCGTCGGCGGGATCAGCTGCACGTCGGCGCCGCAGACCAGCGCGCGGTGATCCTCCTCGAACCAGCGGTCGTTGACCGGGTTGATGGCGGCGGCGGAGTTGAAGATCACGTCGAAGAACAGGTCGCCGTGCAGGACCTTGCCGATCCAGCGCTCGTCCTCGATCTCCGTCCCGAAGCCGCGGTCCTGGAAATGCGCGAGGATGCGCGGAAAGTCGCCGCCCCGGCAGAAGATGTCGATGTCCTTGGTGGGCCGGGTGATCCCGGTGTAGGCGCTGAGCGCGTAGGTTCCGCCCAGCAGGAAGGGAATCCCGGACTCCTTCAGGACCTTCAGACTCTCCGTGTAGAAGGCCTCGGCCTCGGCCGAGACATCCGCACGGCCTTCGCGCCCCCGGCTTTCACGGTTGCCGTCCATCGCACCCCCTCTCCCCCGCCGTCATCATTCGCGCCTTCAACAGGAGGAGCGGGTGAAACGGCACCATCGAATGGTGTTCATGGCGGGAAAAAGGCAGGCGGAACCGCCGCACCGCTACACCGGTTGAGGGTGGTATTGCTGATGGGGAGGCAACCGATGGCACAACATCCGATCCCACAGGGCCTTTTGCTCGCCGCCGGCCTCGTGCTGTGCGGCGCCGGTCCCGCTCTGGCGCAGGGAAGCTGCGCCGCGCTGGTCGACCGCTTCGCCGCCGAGAACAACCTGTCGGCCAGCCCGCCGCCGGTCGCGACGCCGCCGGGCAGCTCCGGCTCCACCGCTGGGGATGGGGCCTTGCCGAGTGGGAGTTCCGGGACGACGCCGGACCAGCTCGCCCGCTCGGGCGGGGTGGTGGCGCCGCCGGCCTCGGGCGACCGGGCGGTGATCGAGCCGCCGCGCACCGGCGCTCCCATGCCGACCGCTCCGGCGGTGCGGCCCGACGCCGCGCCGAACAGCGGCTCCTCCATGGAGAGCGGGTCGATGGGACAGGCGGCGCGCAACGCCCAGATCGAATCGCTGGTGACCGCCGCGCGCTCCGCCGCGAAGGACGGCAACGAGCAGCTTTGCATGGAATCACTGGACAAGGCGCGCGGCCTGACCCGCGCCGCGCCGGGAGCGACGGGTGGCACGATGGGCGGGGGCGGCTGATGGCGACAACGCGGATGATGGCCGAACTGATGGCCGCCGACCTGAGCATTGCGGGTCCCCTTCCTCCGTCACCGCCCACCCCCGACATGCCGGTGCCGCCGCCCGGCATGCCGGACATGCCCGGCGACCCGTCGCGGCCTCCGATCAAGGAGCCGCCGGACGCCATCCCCGTTCCCCCGGAGGAACCGCCGCCGAACCCCGAGCGGCTGATCTGAGAGAGGTCCATCCGGGAGAAAAATGGCACCAGGACCGCAGGCGCGCGAAACGGCGCGCTTGCGGTCTTGTGATTCGCGCGGGGAAAGGCGATGTCTTCTGTCGGGCACCGGAGGCCGGTGCCGAGTCGCCTTTTGGAGTTCAGTGGGTCTCATGCACCGTCAACCCCCGCGCCAGCACGTCTACCGCCAGCCCGTCGTCCTCGGCACCCAGGTTCAGGCCACCGTCAAGTGGTACGATCCGACCCGCGGCTTCGGCTTCGTCAAGTTCGAGGACGGGTCGCCCGACGCCCTGATCCCCGCCGCCATCGTCGGCACCGCCGGCCACGAGTCCCTGCCGGACGGCGCCACCGTCGTGGTGGACATCGTCGAGGGGCGCAAGGGCAACCAGGTCTCCGCCCTCCATTCGGTCGACACCTCCACCGCTGTCCCGGCGCGCCCCGCCCGTGCCCAGGGCCCGCGCTCGTCGTTCGGTGAGCGGGGCGGCTTCGGCGACCGCAACGATCGCGGGGGCGACCGCGGGTTCGGCAACCGTGGTTTCAACGACCGGGGTGGGGATCGCGGCGGTGATCGCGGGTTCGGTGGCCGGGGCGACAGCCGTGGCTTCAACGATCGCGGCGGCGACCGCGGCTTCAACGATCGCGGTGGCGATCGCGGTGGCGATCGCGGTGGCGATCGGGGCGGCGATCGGGGCGGCTTCGCTGGCCCGCGCCGTCCGGCGGCGGGCGGCCCGGCCACCCAGACCGAGGGCACCGTGAAGTGGTTCAACGCCACCAAGGGCTTCGGCTTCATCGCCCAGGACGGCGGCGGCCAGGACGTGTTCGTCCACATCAAGGCGGTGGAGCGCTCCGGCCTGCAGGGGCTGAACGACGGCCAGCGCGTCCGCATCTCCGTCCGCCAAGGCGACAAGGGTCCGGAAGCCGTCTCGGTCGAAGAGGCGTAAAGCGTCGGTCCATTGAAGTTGGGCTTCCGAAGGTAAGGTGTCGTTCGGCCCGACACGACCCAAGAGAGGACGTCCAGTGGTTCCCGTCACCTGTCCGACCACGCCCTTCGACGGCCAGAAGCCCGGCACCTCCGGGCTGCGCAAGGCCGTGAAGGTCTTTGAGCAGCCGCGCTATCTGGAAAACTTCGTCCAATCCATCTTCGACTGCGTCGACGGCCTGACCGGCGCCACGCTGGTGATCGGCGGCGACGGGCGGTACCACAACCGCAGCGCCGTGCAGACCATCCTGCGCATGGCCGCGGCCAACGGCGTCGCGCGCGCCGTCGTCGGGCGCGGCGGCATCCTGTCCACCCCGGCGGCCTCCTGCGTCATCCGCAAGCGCGGCGCCATCGGCGGCGTGATCCTGTCGGCCAGTCACAACCCCGGCGGTCCGGACGGCGATTTCGGCATCAAGTTCAACGCCGCCAACGGCGGCCCGGCGCCGGAATCGATGACCGACGCCTTCTTCGCCCGCTCCAAGGCCATCGACGCGTACAAGACGCTGGAGTCGCCGGACCTCGACCTCGACCGGCTCGGCGAGACGGCGCTCGGCGGCATGGCGGTGGAGGTCATCGACCCGGTGGCCGACTACGCGGAGCTGATGGAAACGCTGTTCGACATGACGGCGATCCGCAAGCTGTTCGCGTCGGGCTTCCGCATGGTGTTCGACGCCATGCACGCGGTCACCGGCCCCTACGCCACGGAGATCCTGGAGCGCCGGCTGGGCGCCCCCGCCGGCACCGTCATCAACGGCACGCCGCTGGAGGATTTCGGCGGGCATCACCCCGACCCCAACCTCGCCCACGCGGAGGAACTGGTCGGGCGGCTGTTCGGGCCGGACGCGCCGGACTTCGGCGCCGCCTCGGACGGTGACGGCGACCGCAACATGATCCTGGGCCGCAACGTCTTCGTCTCGCCCAGCGACAGCCTCGCCGTGCTGGCCGCCAACGCCACCCATGTCCCGGCCTTCAAGGGCGGTCTGGCGGGCGTCGCCCGCTCGATGCCGACCAGCCGGGCGGTGGACCGCGTGGCGGCCAAGCTGGGCATCGCCTGCTACGAGACGCCGACGGGTTGGAAGTTCTTCGGCACGCTGCTCGACGCCGGGCGCATCAACCTGTGCGGCGAGGAGAGCTTCGGCACCGGCGCCGACCATGTGCGCGAGAAGGACGGGCTGTGGGCCGTCCTGATGTGGCTCAACGTGCTGGCCGCCCGCGGCCTGTCGGTCGCCGAGCTGATGGACGAGCATTGGGGCACCTACGGGCGCACCTATTACGGCCGCCACGATTACGAGGCCATCCCGCAGGAGGCCGCCGACGCCCTGATCGCCGAGCTGCGCGGGAAGCTGTCGGGGCTGGCCGGCACGGTTCTCGATGGGCGCACCGTCGCGGCGGCGGACGAGTTCGCCTACACCGACCCGGTGGACGGCAGCCGGTCGGAGCGGCAGGGCTTGCGCGTCGGGTTCGAGGACGGGTCGCGCATCGTCTACCGCCTGTCCGGCACCGGTACGTCGGGCGCCACGCTGCGCGTCTATTTCGAGCGGTACGAGCCGGTCGGCGGCGAGCATGGGCTGGACGCCCCCGCGGCGCTGAAGCCGCTGGCCGATCTGGCGGCGGAGCTGGCCGGCATCGAACGCCACACCGGCCGCACCAAGCCGGATGTCGCCACCTAAAGATTTGTTCTGAAAGAAGGCCCTTCCTCCCACGCTGGGGGAAGGGCCTTTTTCTTTTTCAGAACACCGCCTGGAGCAGGCCCAGCGTGCGCCGCTTGGCCAGGGCGGCGCTGGCCGCGTCGTAGCTGGCGCGCTCGTCGCAGTTGAAGCCGTGGCCGGCCGGGTAGAGGTGGGTGATGGCGGTGGGGTGGCGCTGGCGCACCGCTTCGCCCACCGTCAGGGGAATGGCGTGGTCCGTCTCGCCGAAATGCAGCAGCACAGGCGTGCGCGGCGCCTCGTCCAGCCGGTTGCCGATGCCGCCGCCGTAATAGGCGACGGCGGCGCGGACCGGCAGGCGCGACGCGGCGGCCCAGGCGATGGTGCCGCCCCAGCAATAGCCGGCGACGGCCGCCCCCTCCGCCCCGCCGAGATGGGCGAGTCCCGCCGCCACGTCGGTCAGCGCGTCGTCGATGGTGACCGCACCCATCAGCTCACGGCCGCGCTGGACGCCGGCCTCGTCGTAGGGCAGCTCCACCCCGCGCTGCGCCCGGTCGAACAGGGCGGGGGCCAGCGTGTGGTAGCCGTCCGCCGCGTAGCCGTCGCAGACGCGGCGGATGTGGCTGTTGATCCCGAAAATCTCCTGGACGATCAGAAGCTGCCCCTTTTCCGGACCGACGGGCCGGGCCTCGTAAGCGGTCAGCCGGTGCCCGTCGGAGGCCGTCAGGTGCGTCCAGGCGCCGGTCGTGCCGGTGGTCGTTCCGGTGGTCGTTCCGGTCATGGCTGGTCTCTCCCTCCATTCGTTCCGTGCAGGGAAGATAGCAGCCTGACGCCGGGTGTCATCCGCGACCGACTGGCCCATATCCCCTAGGACCGTCATCCCGCCACTGGAGCCGCCCGATGTCCGCCCCCGCCGACCGTTCCCCGACCGCCGGACCCTTCGACCTGACGCCGCCGACGCCGGAGCAGCGCGCGGCGCTGGTGGAGCGCCTGTCGGACGAGGAGCGGCACGTCCTGCTCAGCCACGGGACGGAGGCGCCCTTCTGCGGCGGCCTGCTCGACAACAAGACGCCGGGCACCTACGCCTGCCGTCTGTGCGGCCTGCCGCTGTTCCGCTCCGGGACGAAGTTCGAATCCGGCACCGGCTGGCCCAGCTTCACCGCACCCTACGAGAACGCGCATCTGAAGCTGGTGCAGGACAACAGCTACGGCATGGTGCGGGTGGAGACGCTGTGCGCCCGCTGCGGCAGCCACCAGGGCCACGTCTTCCCGGACGGCCCGCCGCCGACCGGCATGCGCTTCTGCATCAACTCCGTCTCGCTGGCCTTCCTGCCCGAGGGGCAGGCGCTGGCCAAGAGCGTTCAGGACTGGGTGGAGGAGGGTGCGGCGTTCTAGCAGACGCTTGTCCCCTCAACCCTCCCCCGCTGACGCAGGGGAGGGGACTTGGTTCTCCCTCCCCTGCGAAGCGGGGGAGGGCCGGGGTGGGGGCAACAGCACCTCCCCCAAAACTCCCGTTTCATTGGATACCCCTTCATGCCGACCGACGACACCTCCCGCTCACCCATCTCCGTCCTCGACCTCGCCCCCGTGCCGGAAGGCAGCACGCCGGGCGACGCCTTGCGCAACACGTTGGACCTCGCCCGCCACGCCGAACGGCTGGGCTACCGCCGCTACTGGCTGGCCGAGCATCACAACATGACCGGCATCGCCAGCGCCGCGACCTCCGTCGTCATCGGCCATGTGGCGGCGGGCACCTCGACCATCCGCGTCGGCGCCGGCGGCATCATGCTGCCCAACCACTCGCCGCTGGTGATCGCCGAACAGTTCGGCACGCTGGAATCGCTGTTCCCCGGCCGCATCGACCTCGGCCTGGGCCGGGCGCCCGGCACCGACCAGATGACGCTGCGCGCCCTGCGCCGCGACCCGTCGGTGGCGGAGCAGTTTCCGCAGGACGTGCTGGAGCTTCAGGCCCTGCTCGGTCCCGTCCAGCCGGGCCAGCGCGTGCAGGCGGTGCCCGGCGCCGGCACCGAGGTGCCGCTGTGGATCCTCGGCTCCAGCCTGTTCGGCGCGCAGCTGGCGGCGGCCTTCGGCCTGCCCTACGCCTTCGCCTCGCACTTCGCGCCGGACGCGTTGATGCGGGCGCTGCAGGTCTACCGGGAGAATTTCACGCCCTCGGCGCAGCTCGACCGACCCCACGCCATGGTCGGGGTGAACGTCGTCGCCGCCGAGACCGACGCGGAGGCCCGCCGGCTCTTCACCTCCGCCCAGCAGAGCTTCGCCCGTCTGATCCGCGGCACCCGCGGCCAATTGCCGCCGCCCATCGACGACATCGAGAGCTTCTGGTCGCCGCTGGAGAAGGCACAGGCGATGAACATGCTGTCCTGCTCCTTCGTCGGCTCGGCGGAGACGGTGCGGCGCGGGCTGGAGTCCTTCCTCGCCGAAACCGGGGCCGACGAGATCATGGTGGCCTCGGCCATCCACGACCACGCGGCGCGGGTGCGCTCCTACGAGATCCTGGCGGAGGTCCACGGGTCGCTGCGGGCCGCGGCCTGACGGGCTCCAAATTGGGGGAGCGGTCCGGCGCAACCGCACAGCGCGCTTCGCGGACTGCGCCATGGACCGCGCCGGAGGGGAGTCCTATCGTCTGTGGCCCGGCGTCGCGCGACGCGGTTCACAGAGATGGAGAGGGGATATGGCCGAGTTTCCCCACGCCAGCAGGGTCAACGTGACGCTTGATCTGCCGCTCGACGTCTATCGGCGTCTGGAACAGCAGGCGCGCTACATGAGCGTTACCGTCGAGGCCCTGTTGAAGACTATCCTGGCGCAGCAGCTCTATGATTCCAGTCTTCGCAATATGGATTAGTTCATTGTCGTGAGGCGGCGCGCACGGCGGCCTCGAGGTCGCCGTGGCTTTCCAGAAGCGCCACCAGCCCGGCCTCCTCCAGAACGCCGCGGATCGGGCCGGGCACCGCCGCCAGCACGATCCTCACCCCGGACCGCCCGCCCGCGTTTCCCGCGCCCGACCGCGCCTGCCGCACCGCCAGCAGCAGCGAGCGCAGCCCCGCCGGAGTCAGTTGCGTCACCGCCGACAGGTCGAGCACCAGCCCGGCCGGCGTTTTTCCGGGCGCGTCCGAGGCGGCATCCGGGGTGGCGGGGGCCAGCGCGGCCATCAGCCGCGCCTCGAACCGGGGGGCGGCGGCGCTGTCGATCGGCCCCACCGGGCGCAGGATCGTCACGTCGCCGCGGACCTCTTCCGCGATTTGCATCAAACCCTCCGATTTCCCCATCCGGCCGGGCCTGCTATACCTCCTCCGGCGGGGGAATTCCCATCACACGGATCATCATACAGCAGAGCGGCGGCGGGGGCATGGAATCGGACGGACGCTTCGGCGGCGGGGCGGGCCTGCGGGACGGCGGGGAGTTTTCCGACGAGTCCGGCGGCGGGCCGCGCGCGCTCCCGGCCTTCCTC
>NZ_JBFUHT010000025.1:0-72735 GCF_056402275.1 Azospirillum sp. P4_B5 | reverse complement strand
TGACGGCGGCGGTCGTTCCGCATGGTGCTGCAGGAGCATGGGCACGAAACGGGATGCAGGCACCGGTCAACTCTCGAACGAGGCACTCCTGGATCTCGAAGTCGGTCGGCGCGGCGACGCGCGCCAAGGCGGAGGCCGCTCCGACGATCCGCGGGAACCGCCGCAGCCATGGATGGATGATCGGCCGTATCCGTCACCTCGGATCTCCTGCGCAATCTCGGTGACGCCGTGTGCGCGGCGGTCGGCGCACACCACGCTGCCGTCCGGCGCGCCGCGGCGGCTTGCGCATCGGCAGGCACCGCTCCGGTCGCCCTGGCACCCGCGAAGCCGTCGGCAGGGGATATGAGGAAAGCGGCCACGCACGCTCCCCGTCACGCCCGCTACGCGGAGGTCCGACGGCTGGCGGACGCCGGCGCCACGGTCAGCGCGATCGCCCGAAACTGCGCCCTGGATTGCAAGACGGTGCGTGCTTGGCTGCGCGTTGGTGGCCCCGGCACCTGGGCGCGCCCGCCGAGCGGCGTGGGAATCCTCGCGCCGTACCTTGAGCACCTGGAGCAACGATGGGCCGAAGGTCAGCGAAACGCCACCGCGCTGTGGCGCGAGATTGGCGGCCGGGGTTTCACCGGCGGCCGATCAACGGTGCGGGCGTGGGCCACGAGCCGGCGCCGGACGTCTCCGGACGCCGGCCCCTCGAAGGCCGACACATGGAAGCCTCCGTCTATCCGGGGCGTGGCGCGCCTTCTGCAGACCGCGCGAAAGGATCTGGCAAAGGCTGACCGGGTGTTCGTGGACACGCTGCTGGCCGATATCCCCGCGCTCCGCGACGTGCGTGATCTCGCGCACCGCTTCGCCGCGCTGGTGCGCAAGCAGGGGACGGGCACCCTCGATGATTGGCTGGCGGTCACCGCCGGGACATCGCTGGAAGGCTTCGCATCCGGGCTCCGGAAGGACTTGGCGGCCGTGCGGTCGGCGCTGGAGACGCCCTGGTCGACCGGCCCGGTCGAGGGGCGGATCAACCGATTGAAGACCATCAAGCGCACCATGTACGGCCGACGCACGCTCCATGCAACGTGAGCGCCGCCTTCACGCAAAGTGCGGGAGAACCAAACTTCATTCGGCCTTTACAACCCGGTCCGATGCCATTCGGTTGGCCGCGTTGCGTCGACGCCTGCGCGAGGCCCTGCGCCACCTCGACGCCGTGCTCCGCCTGCTCGGCAAGCCACGTCGCCCTTCGGTAGCATTGTGCCCCACCGCGCTACGCCGGCACCGTCGTTCTCCAGCCGACCAAGCCCCCGCAACTATTCTTCCCGTCGGCCCGCTCATCGGCGGCACCGTGTCTCTCTCTAGGAAATGGTTCAGATGGTATGTCGTTTTCTTAGCCTACATTGATCTTGTTCTGTCGTTTCTCCTTATCTTCCTTTCGGAGGCTAAGCTCTTCAGGAATGCCGGCTTCGGTGCCGCCACACCGGACGAGGGAGCCCATGGGAGGCAATTTTGTTTCTTCTCTCAGGAATTCTTGAGGTTTCTAGCCACTGGCCCTGCGGCCATCCGGATTCCAAATGGAATCGACATCGAGGCAAAAAGGCAACTTTCGTAGCCTTTGCGCGGTTGCGATAAAAGGATTTGGAGGGCATAATTGTTAATAGGTAGATTGCATTCACAAGTAAAAAAGTTGTCCCCGGAAATCAAAAGGGTTGGGAGGGTCCGATGTCCTACATGCCACTCGGTGCGATGCAGGAGCCGCTGCCACCTGACACGATCCTCGCGCTGATTGAAGCCGCGCTCAATTCCGACTTCGCGGCAGTCCGCCGCCTCGGCACTAACTTGGTCCGCAGCCTTCCCGAGCCGGAGCGGGTGGGGACGCAGGAGCGGCTGACGCGCCTGCTCCGGGGCGAGGGCGGGACTCGACCGCGGCAGACCATGGCACCGCTCGACGCCAAGACCAAATCCCCGCTGGTCGAGGAGCTACCCTGGCCGACGGGCCCGCTGTTCCTCGACGACGAAGACTCCCAGATGCTGCAGCGCTTCATCGCCGAGGCGAAGGCCGCCGACGAACTTGCCGGCGCCGGGCTGGCGCCACGCTCCAATCTGCTGCTGGTCGGGCCGCCGGGAACCGGCAAGACACTGACGGCCGGCCATATCGCGGCGCGCCTGGGCCTGCCCTTCCACGTCGCCCGGCTCGACGCCATCGTGTCCTCGCTGCTCGGCGACACCGCCAAGAACATCCGCGGCATCTTCGACTTCGTCCAGCGCGAACAGGGGCTGCTGTTCCTGGACGAGATCGACGCTGTCGCCAAGCAGCGCGACGACGCCCGCGACATTGGCGAGCTGAAGCGCGTCGTCAACACTCTGCTCCAGGGGCTCGACCGCCTCGACCATCGTTGCGTCGTCATCGCCGCCAGCAACCACGGCCATCTGCTCGATCCGGCGGTATGGCGCCGCTTCCCATACCGCCTCAGCGTCGATCGGCCGCTGGAAGGCCTGCGCACCAGCCTATGGTCCCATTACCTTGGCCTCAAGCCTGGGGATGATCCGATCGCCGAAGCCCTCGCCGACATGTCGGATGGGTTGTCCGGCTCCGACATCGCCGAGATCGCGCTTGCCGCCCGGCGCACAGCTCACCTGAAACGGGCTCAAATTTCTTTTCCTGCAATCGCCGGTGCTCTTCTCGATTGCGCGGATGGGAAATTTTCGTTACCAACCATAGGTGATCTCGACCGCGACGCGACCCTGAGTCTACGCCGGGCGGTCGGAGAGCGGTTCGGTTTGACCAACGGCCAGCTCAGCGCCCTCTTCTCCGTGACCTACGAGGCCGTGGCAAAGGACGCGCGGGTGAAACGCGCCGGGGGGAAGCGAAGGAGCAACCTTGCCCAACAATCCGGTGCTGCGGCTGACGGTGCTCCCAAAGCGGGAAACTGTAACCGGCGGCGGTAAAGACCAAAGCAAGATCACCCTCCAGTACGCCGACCGGCGCCGAGCTCTCATCGAACGGGTGTCGCGCCTGGTCGACCCGGCGTCGGTCGAGACGCTCTGGTTCGCCGGACATGCGCTGTTCTGGGTTGGCGTCGACCTCGACTCTCTGGCCCCAACCTACACGCCCGACGATCTCTTCCATTCCGACATCGGCGTGCAGCTCGTCGCTCCCTGGGACACGGGCTACGTGATCGAGGTGCCGGCGACCAGCCGTGACGCCCTGTTGCGGCGTCTACAGCATCCCAACACCATTCCCCAGCGGGTGGACATCTCACGGATCATCAGCTTCCGCCCGCTTCACAAGCAGATCACCACCGACAGCCTGAAGCAGGCCTGGGTGACAGCATCTCCAAGGGGGCCGGCGGACCCCGCCGGCTTCATCGCCTCCCTTCCGCCTTTCCGTTCCGCCGCTGCGCGTGATGCGGTCCTCGAACAGTTGTGGCTCTGGATGGGCGAGGGAACGATGGTCCTGCTTGGGCAGTCCCTGCCGCTCGAAGGCGGTTCCGACTTGGTCCTGCCGAACGGCCAGCCGGGCAACGGCCCGCTGGTGCCTGGGAGCGCGGTGGAACAGCGTCAGCGCATCCAGAACTCCTATCGCTCCGGTCATCACCCGCGCCTACCGGTGACGGTGCGCTTGCGCGAAGCGCTGTTTCAGGGAAGCGAGCGCGGTCTCATTGTCCGGTGGGACCCGGTCACTCCCTTGGCGCCGGCACGACCCGGAGGCGGACGGGAGCCCGATCTCGATCGCGAGATCTCCCTCGATGAGCCGATCGTCGGCCACATCGACGGGGGCTTCACCTCGCGGCGCTACCGGCCGGCCGTGGTCTGGGAAGCCGAACCCTTCCTGGCGCCGGCCGATCTGGACACCAACCATGGCAATTGCACTGCGGCGCTGATCGTCGAAGCACACGCCTGGAACGCCGGCCTCGACCTGCCGGCCTTGCATTGCCGGCTGGGCATTGTGCCGGCAGTTCCCCGCTCTGCCTACACCGGCCCCTGGGATCTGGGTGCCCTGATCCTGTTCCTGGATGGGGTGCTGGCGGCGCATCCCGAGACCACCGTGTGGAATATCTCCGCCAACCTCCGACACGCGTGTGAGCGCAAGCGGGTCAGCGAATTCGGTCACCAACTCTCGCAACTGGCCCGCCGGCGCCGGGTGCTGTTCATCGTTTCGGCGGGCAACCGCACCGGCAAGGTCGAGGAGCGGATTGCTCCCCCCGCCGACGCCGAGGCGGCCCTTACGGTCGCCGGCCGCCTTCCCGATGGGCAAGGCAAGGTCGACGATTTCTGTCCGGTGTCCCGGGTCGGGCTGGGCCCCGACGAGATGTTGAAGCCTGAGCTGAGCTGGTTCTCGGTCGTCCAACTCATCGGCGGCCGCTACGGTCGTGCCTCGAGCTACGCCGCCGCCCTGGTCAGCCGGCTGGCCGCCCACACCTGGACACATCTGCGCCAGCCCTCGCCGGACTTGGTGAAGGCGCTGCTGATCAACGCCGCGGACGGTGTGCGCCACCACTACCGCCGCGGCTTCGGCAGTCCGGTGCGGCCCGCGCTTCCCTGGGAAACCGACGACAACACCGCCGTCCTGTGCTGGCAAGGCCGCATGACCGCAAAGGCGCGCTATTACTGGGAAGGCATCCACATTCCGCTTAGCCTGCGTCCGGGAGGCCTGTTCCGTGGCCGCGTCCGGCTGGTCTGCATTCTCGCCCCGATCACGCACATGCGGGGCACGAACTACACTTCGACCCGCCTGGAGGCGGCCCTGCAATACAAGGACGGGAACAACAAGTGGGAACGGCTGGCTGGCAGCCTGCCCTCCGACACGGCCGAGGGGATCGCCCGCGCCAAGGATGCCAAATGGCAACCCTTGCGTTGCTACAACCGGCACACCCGGAAGGGCGTCACGCTGGGCGGCCCGGACCTTCGCCTGTCGGCACGGCTGTTCTGGCGCGATCGCTACCTGTACCCGGAGTTGGAGACCGATGAGGTCGAATGCGACGTGACCTTTATCGTGACCTTGCAGGGCACCGACGATGAGGCCCCCGTCCACGCCGAGTTCATCCAGGCGATGGAAGGGAAAATCGAACACGCGGTGATCGAACCGGATATCGAGATCGAGGAAGAGACCTGAAGCCCGCCGGCCGAGGACCGGACAACCGGCCGTGGCACCCGGCGCGGTCAAGGCTCGGATCGCTGGACAGCCAGCGATCCAGCTGCCCGCACTGCTTCGTCTGGATCGCCGCGGTGCTGCAGGAAATGTCCCTGCAACGCAGCGGGGGCTAGAGCATGGCCGCCCAGCGCGGCCACGAACGCCTCCGCCAGTTCCGCCCGGTCCGGATAGAAGGCCTGGAACATCCGGGCGATCTGCTCGCCCTGCGCCAAACCGATCTCCTGCCGCCGGTCGATGCGCCCAGGCCGGATCAGCGCCGGGTCGAGCCGCTCCAAGTGGTTGGTCGTCATCACGAGCAGGTGCCCTTCCTGCGACATCACCCCGTCGATGGCGTTCAGCAGGCCCGAGAAGGTGATGCCCCGGCCGGCCGCTTCGGCGTCCCGCTCGCGGAACACGGCGTCGATGTCCTCGAACAGGAGCACGCTGCGCGCCGGCGCTGAGCCAAGGAGCGCACACAGCTGCTGGTCGTCGAGCCGGTCGGATGCCAAGCTGACGATGCTGAGGCCGAGGTCGAGCTCGCTGGCGAGCGCCCGGATGACGCTTGTCTTCCCGGTCCCAGGCGGACCGTAAAGCAGGTAGCCGCGGCGCCAGGGAATCCCGCGGGCGCTGTACCAAGCCTCGCTGGTCAGGAAGGTCCGGGCGTCCTCCAACAGGGCCTCGCTGACCCCGTCGGCCAGTACCACGGACCGGAGCGGGCGTCGCCGGATGCTGGCCCGGTCGCTCCACTCGCCGTAGGATTCGACCATGTGCACGGGAATGCGATCCGGATCACGGCCACCGAAACGCCGATCGGCGTCCAGCAGCAGGTTGGTCAGCACGCCGCGATCACGGGTCAGGGCGCGCAGCGTGATCGTCTCGATGGGCTGACGTCCACCCTGCACCATCCCCGCCGTGCCGGAACCCACCGAGCGCTCGACCCACAGCAGGACACGCCCCTCGCGCAGGAAGTGGCTGCCCGCTCCGGGGGACAGGCGCAAGACCTCGGTGTCTCCCTGCGGCACCCGGACCGCGGTCAGCCGCCGGCAGCGGGCGGTGTAAGGGTGGGCAGCGAACCAAGCGACCAGCGCGTCAAACATCGGAGACCGGCTGTCAACGGTGACAGTGCTGATGAGCCAAGCTTCGACGACGAAACTCACCAGCGAGGGCAGCAGCCGCAGGACCGCCGCGCCGGCGAAGCCGAAAGCGCCCAGGGCCAGCCCGCCGGTGAAGACTTGGTTGTTCAACTGCGCCGCGATGGCCTGCCAGAGCGCCTCAAGCATGATCCGTCACCCCGCAAACCGGAGGGCAAAGGACGCGGGCATGGGAAAGCTCCACGAGGGGACGGAGCACCCATGGAGCAGAAATCGCGACGAGTCGCGTATGTGTGCATGGTATAAGGCCCCATCCGTCTACCAGGAGCGGAATAAGCCGTCAACAGTGCGGAAGAAGCGGGGTTGGAGAGCACGGCTCTCAACCTAACGGGCACCTCCCCCAGCCGAAGGGTAGGTTGGAGCCAGCCATCGCCCAAAGGGCTTTACAGGGCTCTGTCACGGGAACGATTCTGATGCGCAAAGATCCGCGAGCCTCCGACGGGTTCACGCCGCAGCGGTGGCGGCCCGACATTCGGCCATCGCCTGCGCCCGGACGAAGGCAGCCCCATAGGACCGCAGCTAATCGGTGGTGACCTGGGTTGGCGCGAAGCCGTGCTTATTGAGCAGTTTGCGCATCAGCTTGATGGCCGCGGCTTTGTCGTGCCGACGCTGGACGAGCGCCTCCAGCACTTCGCCTTCATCGTCGACGGCCCGCCACAGATACATCAGCCGGCCGCCAATGCGCACGACCATTTCGTCCAGATGCCAGCGCGGGCTGGGCGTCGGCCGCAAGCGCCGCAGGTTCCGGGCGACCGTCGGCCCAAACTTCAGCACCCAGCGGCGCACCGTTTCGTAGGACACGTCGATGCCGCGTTCCGCCAGGAGTTCCTCGACATCGCGGTAGCTCAACGTGAACCCGAGATACAGCCGGATCGCGTGCTGAATGACCGCAGGCAGGAACTGGTGGCGGGCGTACGAGAGCGGCGATATCCCGCGAGGTTACCTTCACGAACGACAGGCCGCCACCGTTGACGTGACGATGCCGTCGCCGCGCCTTCTAAACGGAACCGTCCTGTGGGGCAAAGGGCACGGCCACACGGCCATGCCCAACCCCCAGCTTGGCTGGCAGCGCCTGTTACTTGCACCGCACTGGCTTGCATTGCGTCCGGCACCGGGCGAGCGTCGGCTGATCGGAACGCAAGAGCGCCTGCGACATCGTGCGGTGGAACTCCCGGTCAAGCGCGTAGGCGTCATCGTCGCCGTCCTGGTCGGTGCCAGGATACAGCGGCGTGCCGAACAACTCGTACCAGAGGTGATCGCAGCGGTTTGCCTGTGCGCTCCAGGCGGTTCGGTCGGCCTCGCCCATCATGCCGAAGTACGGATCATGGTGAAGAACGTCGCCGAACAATGCGGCGCAGTCGGCGGCATACTTGCGTGTGTCAAGGATGTGCATATGCCAGATCTCGTCGATCATGCGATCCGGAACCAGTTCGAACGACGCGCCCAGCGCTCGCATCGCCGCCTGCACGGACAGGAACTTCCGGTAGCGGTCGTCCATGGTGTCCACCACGTCGGCGTTCCAGCCGAAAGTTTCGACCATCTTTCGTTTGATGAGCGAAAGATCGATGCGGCTTACGGCCACTTCGGCTTCCATCACCTTGATTTTCAGGTCCTTCAAATCGACGTCGTGCATGCTCTTGCCGTCCTTGTCTTCTGGTCAGCCCCTTCGCGGGGCAAAGAGCGACCCACATTACCGAGTGGCTTTGCTCAAATGCAAGGGAAGCAAAATTGCGCTTCGCGTTCAAGTGAATGAAAATATGACGGGAATACATACGCATGATTTGATAAGGAAGGTCGATGCCATATGCGGCATACTCATTTGTACGCGGTGAAGGGATGATTTTGCTCAGAGTCTGTGGGTGTGTTTTCTCCACCGTCAAAGATTACCGCGAGCGGCCTGCGCTTGGGGTGAAGCATCTGGAGAGGAACAGCATTCCCCGCGATCGACACGCTCGAGCCTCTCAGCCGCGTGCTTGACCTGTCGCTTCTCAGCCAGTTCGAAGGGCCGGACGCCATGGCGACAGCCTCAGCGGCCACCCTCGCGCGCGACAATCAACGCAAACCTGATTGACGTTCCGCGACAGGACGCTTGAAACCCAGCCGCACCAGCGTCAATCATACCAAGATCGCGACCCCAGACCGTCTCATCCTGATCGTCGCGCTCTCCATCCTGATTGTCGCGCCATACCAGAGTTCTCGGTCCGGGTGGTGACCCTTACGGTGCTGACGGTCGCAGCGGTCGGCGGTGATGCGGCAGCGGCGGGATCGGCAGAACCGCGTACTGGTCGCGGAAGCGCGGCTGGAAGGGGGCGAGCCGGTGGCTCCGGATGCGCCGGCCAATGCCTGGGCTGGGCGAGCCGCGGAGAAGAACGGGGCGGCGTTGCACCCGCGCTAAGTCCAGCATGCGCCCGAGGCGACGGCGCAGTTGGCGGCCGGGCAGCGTGACGACGAACCGGTTCGCCGGAATGGCCGGGGCGGTCGCCGGCGCGGCGGTGCGCGTCCCGATCAGCCGCAGGTACTCCGGCAGGGACAAGCCATGCCGCCGGGCGTGCAAGAGCCAGCGGTCGCACTCGGCGGGCGAGGGCTTGACCGTTGCCAAGCGGTGGATGACCGGGCTCGTGGGCGTTCGGCTCATTCGCGCGCTTCCTTCAAAACCGTGGCCGAACCATGGCGCCACTTACGAAGAGCGCCGTCCCGCGACCGGGGACCGCGGACTCGGTCGCAGCGCCTCATTCCACCACCCGGACGGTCGCGAGCAGGCTTTCTGGGGCGCCAAGATCCGCCAGTTTGCCCACCCACGCCATCTGAGCCTCCCGCCACTCGCGTTCGTTGGTGTCGGCCGTTCGCGCGATCAGGCGCCAATTGTATTTTACCCCGGCCCGCTGCAACAGTTGCCCAACCTCATACCCGTCCCAGGCCGACCGGCCGCTGCCCTTCAGCCACGCCAACGTCTGCTCCCAGGCCGCCTGAAACTGTTCCGCCACCATCATGCCGCTCCGAGCCTCCTGTACGGGCAAGCGGGATCGCCCGGCGAGCGACGCACGCGGGAGCCGTTGCCCCGACCTTCATTTTCGGGTTCTGAAGATAAGCCGAAAAGTGACCCTATGGTCAAGCGCCCTGCCCGAAAGGACAGTTCGGGTTATGGCGCAAGACCTGAAGCAACTTCTCGGCGTGCGGCTGCGCGCCCGCCGCCTGGCCCTCAACCTGACCCAGGAGCAGGTCGCCGAGGCCATAGCTCGCACCGTCGAGACGGTGTCGAACCTTGAGCGTGGAAGAGCCTTCCCCGGCCTGGACACGTTGGAGCAGTTGGGCCGCGTGCTCGACTTGCCGCTCGGCAGCTTGTTCGAGGAGGTGGGCGCGGCGGCGGTGTCGTCCCGGCGCGCGGAGCTGCGCGCTAGGCTGCTCGCCCTCGCCGACGGGCTCGCCGACGCTGACCTGGAGATTGCGGTGCGGCAGGTGGAGGCGTTGGCACAGGGGCGGCGGTTGCGGCCGTGAGTGAGGCTCCACCATGACGTCCCGTCGACGCATCGCCGCGGCCCGGACCTCGACGACCACGTCGGGCCTCACAGCGCACCGAAGCTCTGCCACTGGCCGGAGGAAGCTTTTACCTCAGGGTACCAACGATCGGGTCCCTGCTGCTCTACACCGTGCCCAAGGGCACCGGCTGGCCGTGAACGAGTCCAAGGTTTAGCCGAACTGGTCCGGATTTTCGCTGACGAGTCCAGTTTTTAGCTGGATTTCACAGCCGCCGCCGACCAGGGCGGGCAGGCTGGCCGACTGGTGCGGCGAGCGGTAGGGACGCTGGCGCAGCAGTTTGCCGCCTTCCAGCAGCCCGGCAACGCTGTGGATCATCGAGACCTCCAGCGCCTCCGCCGGGTCGAGCGGCGGCAGCAGGCCGGGCAGCCTTGCGGCCAGCATCGACTTGCCGGAGCCGGGCGGCCCGATCATCAACAGATTGTGCGATCCGGCGGCGGCGACTTCCAGCGCGCGCTTGGCCGTCTCGTTGCCCTTCACGTCGCGCAGGTCAAGCGGCGCCTCGGCGCTTTCCTGGAGGCGCGGTCGCGGGCGGGTCAGCACCTGCTGGCCGCGGAAATGGTTGATGAGGGCGAGCAGCGTGGCGGGCGCCAGCACGTCCAGCCCCTCCCCCGCCCAGGCCGCCTCGCCGCCGCAGGCCTCCGGGCAGATCAGCCCGCGGTCGTGGGCCAGCGCGTTGATGGCGGCGGGCAGCACCCCGGCCACCGGTGTCAGCGCCCCGTCCAGCGCCAGCTCGCCCAGCGCGCAATAGCGGCTCATCTCCAGATCGGGCAGCACGCCCATGACGGTCAGCAGGGCCAGCGCGATGGGCAGGTCGAAATGGCTGCCTTCCTTCAGCACGTCCGCCGGGGCGAGGTTGACGGTGATTCGCTTGGCCGGCAGGGCGAGGCCGAGCGCGTGCAGCGCCGCCCGCACCCGTTCCCGGCTCTCGCCCACCGCCTTGTCAGGCAGGCCGACGACGGTGAAGGCGACGATGCCACCGGACATCTGCACCTGAACGTCGATGTCCAGAACCTCGATGCCCTGGAACGCAACCGTGTTGATCCGCGCAACCATACCAGACGCCATGCTTTGGGAAATGCACGCAAGTGTATGGAAGCTTTTGGAAACATGCCAGCGCGACGGGTGCGCTCATGGCTTTGTTGCGCACACACCCGGTCCCATCCGGCCGCTGTCAATTGGGTTGCGTCAATCGGTCTGCTGATTGACACACGCTTATGAAGCTTCTCCGCCTCGGACGGGAGAGGATGAAAGGTGGCCAGCCAGACCAGACCGGCAGTCGGCATCACCAAGCCAGTTCCGATGCGAGCCCACCTCATGCAAGGCCATTCCTTTTGCGCCGTCCATCCACGTTCCGATTTCCGGAGAACCCGTGAAATGGATTTGTGTGGACTTTATTCGACTCTCTTATCCCCTCTGTCCGATGCGATGTGCCAGAGCACATGCGGGATATGCATCTTCAGAATGCGCCGGATGTCTTTTCCCGATGCGGTGGAGCCAAAGCTGCTGAGCCTCAGACGACGCCTTGTATAGGCGCTGGCATAACTTGGCCGAAGACGATGCCTGCCAGCTTCCGTGACCTTCAATATGTATGTGGTTGGAACGTCAGGCGTGTTCAGCACCATCCCATGATCGGCAGACGCTATGTCCTCCCATGGCACCGGCTTTATGGTCTGGCCATAAATGAACAATCCACTTTTGTCTGCTTTGATCATCGGACCCTTGCGGATCAAAAGGGATATGGTTTCTGTTGATGCCATGACGGAGAAAACAACTGTGGCAATGCCCAGCCATGCGCCGAGCGCCGACATCTCGGAAATCTTGAACAGATAAAATCCCCAAGCCGCTGAAAAGACTTGCAGCGATAAAAAGAGAAACTGCCGTGGCCGCGAGGCGTAGGCGACAAACACGTCATCATTGCTTTCAGCGGCTTCTGGCTCGGCATGCATATCGTTGACCTTGGGTTCCGGTTGGGCCGGATGGGGAGATTAACGCCGCAAAGTTGTATATTGATGATAAAAAATCATCAAATGGATATCATGCTGGATAAATTTCCACTCGATCCGGCCCCTCCTCCATGAGGACGCGGGAAACGGATTTTTGGGAAGCTGGGTTGATCTGCCCTATCTTTGGGGAAGAACACACCGAACAAGGAACCGGGACCGTGCAGCTTCTTCTCAGCACCTGGGCCGAGGCCGAGGCTTACCTGAAGACCTCCAAGGGCATCATCCTGCCCATCGGCTCCACCGAGCAGCATGGGCCGAACGGCCTGATCGGCACCGACGCCATCTGCGCCGAGGTGGTGGCCCGCGGCGTCGGCGACGCCACCGGGGCCATGGTCGGGCCGACCATCCCGGTGGGCATGGCCGTGCACCACATGGACTTCGCCGGCTCGATGACGCTGAAGCCCTCCACCCTGATCGCCCTGCTGCGCGACTATGTGATGTCGCTGGCCGAGCATGGGTTCGAGCGATTCTTCTTCGTCAACGGCCATGGCGGCAACGTCGCGTCGGTCCGCGCCGCCTTCTACGAGATTTACGCGGAGAACCGCGCCCTGCGCGGCCGGCAGGCGCCGGAGCTGCGCTGCACCCTGGTCAACTGGTGGGAGAACCAGGAGATCGGCCGCCTGTCGCGGGAGCTGTTCGGCGGCAAGGAGGGCTCCCACGCCACGCCCAGCGAGGTGTCGCTGACCCAGTACGCCTATCCCGAGTCGATCAAGACGGCGGCGATGGACCCGGAAACCGCGTCGCCCGGCGGCTTCTACGACGCTCGCGACTTCCGCCGCCGCCACCCGGACGGGCGCATCGGCTCCGCCCCCGGCCTCGCCTCGCCGGAGCACGGCAAGCGCCTGTTCGACACGGCGGTGGAGGCGATTTCCCGCCAGTACGGCGCCTTCATGGCGGAGGCCTGAGCGGAAAAGCCTGCCTGCGGCCTTGAACTCGGGCGGGGCTTCACCGCATCATCCCGCGCCGAGACAACGATTGGGGGAAACAGCCGTCATGCCGAACCGCCAGAGGCGCGCCGCGCTCGCCATCACCATGGGAGCGGTCCTCGGGCTGGCCGGCGCGCTGGCCGCCGGTCCGGTCCTCGCACAGGCGGCCCCCCGCACCGACTTGGTGGTCGGGATGCGGCTGGAGCCGCCGCACCTGGATCCCACGGCCGGGGCGGCGGCGGCCATCGACGAGGTGACCTACGCCAACCTGTACGAGCCGCTGACCCGCATCGACGCCGAAGGCAAGGTGGTGCCGGGCCTCGCCGAGACGTGGGAGGTGTCGGCGGACGGGCTGACCTACACCTTCCACCTGCGCAAGGCGGCGAAGTTCCACGACGGCAGCGACGCCGATTCGGCGGACGTGAAATTCTCGCTCGACCGCGCGCGCGGCGCCGAGTCGGTCAACGCGCAGAAGGGCTATTTCGCCGCCATCGCCGGGGTCGAGGCGCCCGACGCCCAGACCGTGGTGGTCACGCTGTCGCGGCCCGACGGGCTGTTCCTCTTCCACATGGCGTCGGGCGACGCCGCCATCGTCGCGCCGGAGACGGCGGGCGCCAACAAGCAGACCCCGGTCGGCACCGGCCCCTTCAAGTTCGAGCGCTGGGTGGCCGGCGACCGGGTGGTGCTGGTGCGCAACCCCGACTATGACGGGCCGAAGCCGGCGCTGGAGCGCGTGACCTTCCGCTTCATCAGCGACCCGGCGGCCCAGGTCGCCGCGCTGAAGGCCGGCGACATCGACAGCTTCCCCCAGTTCGACACCTACGAGGCGCTGCCCCAGTTCCGCGACGACGGAGCCTTCACCGTCATGGTCGGCACGACGGAGGGGGAGACGATCCTCGGCACCAACAACGCCCGCAAGCCCTTCGACGACTTGCGGGTGCGTCGGGCCATGGCCCACGCCATCGACCGCAAGACGCTGATCGACGGCGTGCTGTTCGGCAACGGTTCGGCCATCGGCAGCCACTTCCCGCCGCACCGCGCCGGCTACGTCGACCTGACCGGCCTCTACCCCTACGACCCGGACAAGGCCAAGGCGCTGCTCGCCGAGGCCGGCCTTCCGGACGGGTTCGCGACGACGCTGCGCCTGCCGCCGCCGATCTACGCCCGCCGCTCCGGCGAGCTGATCGCCGCCATGCTGGCCGAGGTCGGCATCCGCGTGACGATCGAGCCGATGGAATGGGCGCCCTGGCTGGAGAAGGTGTTCAAGGGCAAGGATTACGACCTGACCCTGATCGCCCACACCGAGCCGCTGGACATCGACATCTACGGGCGCCCCGACTACTACTTCAACTACCGCAGCGAGCGTTTCAACGCCGTGGGGGCGGAGCTGGACCGCACCCAGGACCCTGCCAAGCGCAACGCCCTCTACGGCGAGCAGCAGCGCATCCTGGCCGAGGACGCGGTGAACGGCTTCCTCTTCATGCTGCCCGCGGCCATCGTGCAGAAGTCGGCGGTGCAGGGCATGTGGGTCAACCGCCCGATCCAGGCCAACGACGTGACGGGCGTCCGGTGGAAGTGATCCGGCGCGGCCGGACCGGACCCGGCGGGGGCTGACCCGCGTGTTCGCCTTCCTGGTGCGGCGTCTGCTGACCCTGGCGCTGACGGCGTGGCTGGCCACGCTGGTGGTCTTCGCCGTGCTGGAGGCGATCCCCGGCGACCCCGCCCTGGTCATGCTGGGCACCAGCGCGCAGCCGGAGGCGGTGGCCGCCCTGCGCGCCCAGATGGGGCTCGACCGGCCCTGGCCCGCCCGCTACGCCGGCTGGGTCGGCGGGATGCTGCAGGGCGATTTCGGGACCAGCCTGACCTACGCGAGGCCGGTCGCCGGGCTGGTCGCCGACCGGCTGGCCATCACCCTGCCGCTGGCCGGGCTGGCGCTGGTCCTCTCGGCGGGAATCGCCATCCCGCTCGGCCTGTTCGCCGCCGGGCGGCAGGGGCGGGCTGGGGACTGGGCGGTCATGGCCTTCGGGCAGATGGGCATCGCGGTGCCCGGCTTCTGGTTCGCCATCCTGTTGATCTTGCTGTTCTCCGTGCGGCTGGGCTGGTTCTCCGCCGGCGGCTTTCCGGGCTGGGAGGCCGGGGCGGGGCCGGCGCTGAAGGCGCTGCTGCTGCCCGCCGTGGCGCTGGCTCTGCCGGAGGCGGCGATCCTGGCCCGCATCACCCGCACCGCGGCGCTCGACACGCTGCGCGAGGAGTATGTGCGCACCGCGGTCGCCAAGGGCCTGCCGCGCCGCGTGGTGCTGCGCCGCCATGTGCTTCCCAACGCGCTGATCCCCGTCGCCACCATCCTCGGCCTGCAATTCTCCTTCCTCGTCGCCGGGGCGGTGGTGGTGGAGAACGTCTTCACCCTGCCGGGGCTGGGGCGGCTGCTCTATCAGGCCATCGGCCAGCACGACCTGATCGTGGTGCAGAGCGTCGTCGTGCTGCTGGCGGTGACGGTGGTGGCGGTCAACGCGCTGGTCGACATCGCCTGCGCCGCCATCGACCCGCGCCCGCGGGTAACGGCATGACGGAGTTCATAAAACGGCTGAGGCGCCTGCCGGTCAGCCTGCTGCTGGGCGGGCTGCTGACCGCGCTGGTGGTCGGGGCGGCGCTGCTGTCGCTGGTCTGGACGCCCTTTCCGGCGGAGCAGGTGCGGGTGGTCGCCCGGCTGCGCCCGCCGGGGCCGGTCCATTGGCTGGGCACCGACCATTTCGGGCGCGACGTGCTGTCGATGATCCTGGTCGGCGCCCGCAATTCGCTGGCCGTCGGGGCGGCGGCGGTGGCGCTGGGCGCTCTGCTGGGCGTGCCGCTGGGGCTGGCCGCCTCCGCCTGGGGGCGCTGGGGGGACGAGGCGGTGGCCCGGCTGGGCGACCTGCTGTTCGCCTTTCCCGCGGTGCTGACGGCGATCCTGCTGACGGCGGCGCTGGGGGCGGGGGCGGTGAACGTCGTGCTGGCGCTCGGCCTGTTCAACGCCGCGGTCTTCGCGCGGGTGGCGCGTGGGGCGGCGCTGGCCGTGTGGCGGCGGGACTTCGTGCGGGCGGCGCTGGCGCTGGGGCGCGGGCCGCTGTCGGTGACGCTGGTGCATGTGCTGCCCAACATCGCCGGGGTGGTGATCGTCCAGGGGACGGTGCTGTTCGCGGTGGCGGTGCTGAACGAGGCGGCGCTGAGCTATCTGGGGCTGGGCATCCAGCCGCCCTCGCCCTCCTGGGGCAAGATGCTGGGCGACGCGCAGACCTTCCTGTTCACCTCCCCCCTCCAGGCGATTTTTCCGGGGGCGGCCATCGCGGTGACGGTGCTGGGGCTGAACCTGCTGGGCGACGGTCTGCGCGACGCGCTCGACCCGCGCCACCGTTCGGCGGGGCTGCTGTAGACTTGACACAAGACGGTTTGGCTTGTGTCAAGTGTCAGGCGAGGTCACCACAGTCCCCTCTCCCGTCCCGGGAGAGGGAGGGACCCGCCGCAAAGCGGCGGGAGGGTGAGGGTACCGTCGAGAATCAGCGCCTTGATCCTTGTTCGACCCTCACCCGGCCCTTTGGGCCACCCTCTCCCGGGGCGGGAGAGGGACGTTTCAGGCGCCGCGATGCAGCTTGGCGATCGGCTGGGAGAATTGCAGCTCGATGTCCCAGGGGAAGTGAATCCAGGTGTCCTGGCTCACCTCGGTGATGAAGGTGTCGACCAGCGGACGCCCCAGCGGCTTGGCGTAGACGGTGGCGAAATGCGCCTTGGGCAGCATCTTGCGCACGACCACCGCGGTCTTCCCGGTGTCGACCAGATCGTCGATGATCAGCCAGCCTTCGCCATCCCCGGCGTTGGCGCCCTCCACGCCCTTCAGCACCATCGCCTCGCGCTGGTTCTGATGGTCGTAGCTGGAGACGCAGACGGTGTCGATCATGCGCAGCTCAAGCTCGCGCGCGATGATGGCCGCCGGGACGAGGCCGCCGCGGGTGATGGCGATGATGCCCTTCCACGGACCCTTGTCGATCAGGCGCCAGGCCAACGCCTTGGCGTTGCGGTGAAGCTCCTCCCACGACACCGGGAAGTGCTTGTTGAACGGAACGGCTTCTGGCACGGCTATGGACTCCGAAAGAAACGTGCGCCGCTTATACCGCAAGCCCCAGCGCCGGGCAATCGACCGCGTGAAAAGGCGAAAAAAGGTCTTGCAGCCCGGAATCCTTTTGAGTAAGTTGCGCGCCTCGACGACGGACGGTCACCGCCGCCGCCGGGAAGACAAACAGGAATGCGCCCGTAGCTCAGCTGGATAGAGCACCAGACTACGAATCTGGGGGTCAGGAGTTCGAATCTCTTCGGGCGCGCCATTCCTTCCAATCTGCACAAGAAAGCCGCCCTTAGGCGGCTTTTGTGCTTTCTGGTGTTTGCCTCACCGGGGTTTGCCTCAGCGGCTTTTCTTTTTCGGTGCCGCGCGCTTCGCCTTGGGCGGTTTGGTCATGGCGTTGAACAGGGTGGTCTGGTTGCGCCGGGCGGCGGCGTTGAACACGCCGCTCCAGAAGCCGATCGCCTGGCTGGCCGACCGGTTGGCCATGGACAGCCAGATGCTTTGCGGTGTCCCCTTCATGCTTTCCCCTTTTTGAAGTCCTGCCGATGGATCTCGGCCAGGGAGGTAACAGCGCGGCGCGGTCATACTCCCGCGACGATCGCGCGGCGATGGCGGACCCGCGTCCAGGACATGGTCAGGCCGACCCGCTCGGCGCAGCCATAGTGCCAGGGGCGGTTCTCGCTATCGCCGGCCCAATGCGGTTCCCCGGCCCGCAAAGGCTTCCCACAATGGCAACAGGTGGGTGGTGCGGGAAGACGTGTGGCGTCCCGTTTCGTCAGCTGGGTCATAGGGCATCTCTTCCAGAGCGTCTTATTCCAGAGGCGTCTCAGGCACGGCGTTTCGGGAAGGCACGGCGTCGAGAGCGTGTGTTTTGTTGGGCGTGTCATCTTGCGGTGCGAAGAATGACGGCCCGGCCGTTTCGGGGAAACGTCGCAAAGGTGAAATGCCCATGGGGTGCCCCCGACCACAGGGGTATGCCCATGGTCAGGCCATAGGTCCCGAGATCGTTGGCATTAAACGTTTTTTTCCCTTAACCCAAGTCAGTGCGACGGGACGGTGCGCCCACTCTTGATCACACCCCGATTCACAGCCGGTTAACCATCGGCGCCTAGCGTCCGCCCCCTTCGCCGCGGCATTTTTGCTGCGGCGCAGCATTTTTTGAAGGGTGAAGGCGCTATCCATGGTTTTCCTGTTGCACTACCTGCCGTCCCTGTCGCTGGTCGCGGTGAGCGGGCTTGCCGGTCTGGCGTTGGGCGTCCTGTCCACGCTGCTTCAGGACCGGCGGACGATCCTGATCGCGCAGGCCGGTGCCGGCGCGCTGTTCGTCCTCCATTTCTTCGCTTTGGGAGCCCACACGGGCATGTTGATGTGCGCGCTCGGCCTCGCGCAGATGGCCGCCGCCTATCCGGAACGGCGGCCGCGCTGGCTGCGCGTCCTGTTCGCCCTGACCGTACCGGCGGCGCTGGCCGTCGCGACGGCGACGTGGCAGGGGCCGATGTCCGCCCTGTCGGCGGTGGGCTTCATCCTGGGGACCATCGGGCGCTGGCAGAGCGCGGTCGGGCGGATGCGGCTGTTCTTCCTGTCCTCGACGGTGGTGGGGGCCGGCCACAACGCGCTGGCCGGTTCGGCTTTCGGGCTGGCGTCGGACGCGATGACCCTGTCCGGCCATCTGCTCAGCCTGTGGCGCGCCCGCCCGGCGGTTCGCCGGCATTCGGCGCTGGCGGTGCATTGACGAACGGAAACCGCGCCGGGGACGGCGCCCCGGCGCGGCTTTGACGATGTTTTGGTATCAGCGCTTCGCTTCGGCGGTGCCGGCGGTTTCCCGGCGCTCCAGATAGGTCTTGGTGAGCTGCGGCAGGCGCTGTTCCAGCCACGCCGCCATTTCCAGCTCCTCGTCCAGGCTCGGCTGCAGCATGCGGGCGATCTCCGGTTCCCCGGCCTGTTCCGCGGCGGAAATCAGGGCGCGGTAGTTGGCGATCTCGAAATGCTCGAAGGAATAGTCGAAGATCGACGCCTTAACGATCTCGTCCGACGCGATGACACCGGACAGAGACTGGGCGTTGCCGATCAGCATGGCGACGCCGGTCTTGATGGCCGAGGTGTCGGTGCCCAGACGCTGCAGGCACTGCTTCAGCCGGTCGGCCTGCCGGTTCGACACCTCGATGTGTTCCTGCACCTTGGCGAGGACATCCGGGTAGTTCTTGATGCGTTCCGCCTGCCGCTCCAGCATCTCGACGGCTTGGCTTTCCATGGCGTGGGCGTCGCGGAGCCAGTCGATCAGGGTTTCCTTGGTGGTGTTGGCCACAGGTCCTCTCCCTCGTTGCGTTATCGGACAGTCCATTGGGGATGGAGCGACAACAGGCGGGACGGCGGTTCGTCACCATCGGGCGATGCGGCCCGTCCAACCGGAGCACCCTTCGAATGCATCAAGGAACCTTCACCGGGGCGGGAGGTTTTTCAAAGCGGATGGGCAGACTGCCAGGGGAGGGAGCGGCCATGTCGGCAAATGAACCGGCCATGATGGGAAAGGACCAGATCGTCGATACCCTCAACGATCTGATCCGCATCGTCGAGGACAGCCACGAAGCCTATCGTCAGGCCGCGGAAGCCTTGGAGGACGAGGATCTGAAGGCGCTGTTCAATGATCTCGCCGCCCAGCGCGGCGCCATCGTGCGGGAGGTGCAGCGCCTCGTCGCCGAACAGGGCGGGGCGCCGGACATGGGCGGCACCGTGATGGGCGGCGCGCACCGCTTCTTTTTGGAACTCAAGACCAATGTGCTGGGCCACGACCGCGAGGCGATCCTGGCCGAGGTGCAGCGCGGCGAGGGCGAATGCGTCCGTGCCTACGAGGAGGCCTTGGCCAAGGAACTGCCTTTGCCGATCACCGCGGTGGCGATCCAGCATCTCGACCGCATCCGCGCCGACCGCGACCGCATGACCCTGCTGCGCGGTGCGGCGGCCTGACGAAAGAAGCCGGTTGAGGGACGGTCACTCCGCGGCGGCGGCCTGCCGGTTCTCCAGATCCGCCAGCAGGGCGCGCTTCTGGTCGGCATCCATGTGCTTCCAGCCGCGGATTTCCTCCAGCGTGCGCAGGCAGCCGATGCAATAGGCGCGGTCGGCGGTCAGCTTGCAGACGCTGATGCAGGGGGACGGGACGAGGACGGCGGGCGCGGTGTCGGGGGTTCCGGTGGTCATTACCAAAGGCCAAAAGGAAACGGGACGGCGCTGGGCCGTCCCGTCCTTACCATCCGTCGGCTCTCCGCCTCAATCTTAAAGGCCTTTTGCCCGATCGTTTCAGTCGGAGATGTTGGGCGGGTCGGGATCGTCCGACCAGTCGTCCTTCGGGGCCGGGTAGCGTTCCAGCCATTTGCGGACCAGGGCGACGTGGCCGGCCTCCTCCTCCGCGAACTCGCGAGCAAGGCGGGCGACCTCCGGGTCCTTCGTCTCGGCGGCGACCGAGGCGTAGTAGTTGTTGCCCTGATGCTCGCTCAGCAGCGCCATCTTCAGCGCGTGGTGCGGCTTCATCAGATAGTGGGCGTTCTCGAAGGCCGCGGCTTCCGGCGACTCGGTGGTGGCGTCCCACTGGAACTCCCAGGGGGCGACCTTGGGCAGCGCGCCGTGCTCCCTGGCGATCTGCTTCACCTCTTCGGCGTGTTTGGCCGAGTAGGTGGACAGATCGCGGAACAGCTTGGCGACCTCCACATTGTTGTGGGCCTCCATGCTGTCGGCCAGTTCGGTGTAGCGCTCCGCCGCCTCGATCTCCAGTGCCAGCGCGTGGGCCAGGAACAGACCGACGTTGGCGGCCCCGTTCAGGACTTTCGTCTTCATACCGCGAACCCCTCTTCGATCTGGGCGATGCTGTGGGTGGCCGTCGATCCCGGCTGGAACGGACGACGGTTGCCGGCGAGGAAGATGCCGAGGCCGAACCCGTCGTCCTCGAGGACGGCGCGCATCGCCTCGTTCGGGTCGTCCGTCGGCTCGCGGCCGTAGGGGTGGACCGTGCTCTTCCAGCCGCGCTGCTCGGGGCGGAAGGTGACGCAGGGGGACAGGATGTGGATGACCGAGAAGCCGGGGTGCTTCACGCCTTCCACGATCAGGCGGGCGACCTCGTTCGGGTTGTTGGCGAAGCCGCGGGCGACGAAGTTCGCGCCGCAGGCCAGCGCCAGGGCGACCGGTTGGATCGGGTTGACGCCCGGCCCTTCCGGGGTCAGCTTCGACTCGCACCAGTCGGCCTCGGTGGTCGGCGAGGCCTGACCCTTGGTCATGCCGTAGACCTGGTTGTCCATGACGATGTAGGTCATGTCGACGTTGCGGCGGCAGGCGTGCAGGAAATGGTTGCCGCCGATCGAGAAGCCGTCGCCGTCGCCGCCGAAGATCAGCACGTTCAGCTCGGGCCGGGCCAGCTTCACGCCGGAGGCCACGGCCAGCGAGCGGCCGTGCACCGTGTGGTAGCCGTAGACGCTGGTGTAGGCGGGGATGCGCGACGAGCAGCCGATGCCCGACACCACGACGGTGTCGTGGCGCTCCAGCCCCATGTTCGCCATGGCGCGGGTGATGCCGGCCAGCACGGAATAGTCGCCGCAGCCGGGGCACCAGATGGGCTTCACGTCGGATTTGTAGTCGCCGGGCAGCGGGCCCACGACATCGTCGGTCAGATGGGTATCCATGGATTTCGTGCTCCGGCCGGTCAGATCAGGGAAAGAAGCGTCTCGTGCACCTCGCGGGCGCGGATCGGCAGCGGGCCGGGGCGGCTGAACACCGACACCGCGCCCGGCAGGTCGTAATGCCCGCGCAGGTACTTGTGGAACTGGGCGCCGTGCGTCTGCTCGACGACCAGCACCTTGGAGACGCCGTCCAGCGCCGCGGCCAGCTTGGCCGGCTGGACCGGGGAGATCAGGCGGATGGCGACCAGCCGGGCCTTGGTGCCGGCGGCCTCCAGCCGGCGCACCGCCTCGCGCGACGGGCCGGTGGCGGAGCCCCAGGTGACGACGGCGATCTCGCCCTCGCCCTCGATGTCGGCCCAGGCGTCGCCGTAGTCGTAGGAGGTCAGCTTGCGCAGGCGCTTGTCGAGCTGCTTCTGGTGATCGGACGCCTGCGAGGAGGGCAGGGCGTTCTCGGCGTGCTCCAGCCCGTCGGCGGTGTGCTCGCCGCCCGGCATGCCGGGGATGGCGGCGGGGGACACGCCGGACTCGGTGTCGGCGTAGCGCTTGTACTTCGCCTCGCCGCCGAGATCGGTCGCCAGCAGGCGGTTCGCCTTGTGGGGGGCGTCGGCCGGCTTGTCGACGATGGCGCGGGACTGGCCCATCGCCTGATCGGACAGCACGATGGCCGGGGTCTGCAGGGCCTCGGCCAGATGCACCGCCCACTGGGTGGTGAACAGGCAGTCGGCGATGGAGGTCGGGCCGACCACCAGATGCGGGGCGTCGCCGTGCAGGCCGTAGACGGCGATGTTCAGGTCGGACTGTTCGGACTTGGTCGGGATGCCGGTGGACGGGCCGCCCCGCTGCACGTCGACGATCACCACCGGCGTCTCGGAGGCGACGCCGAGGCCGATGCATTCGGTCATCAGCGACAGGCCGGGGCCGGCGGTCGCGGTGATCGAGGGCACGCCGCTGAAGGAGGCGCCCAGGCACATGGCGATGGAGGCCAGCTCATCCTCCGCCTGGACCAGCTTGCCGCCGGTCTTGGCGAGGTTGGGAGCCAGCCATTCCAGGATCTCGGTCGCCGGCGTGATCGGGTAGGCGGCGCAGAACTTCACCCCGCCCTTCAGCGCGCCCAGCCCGGCGGCCTCGTTGCCGGAGATGTTCCAGCGGGTGGCGCCCTCCTTGTTGGGGGCGGCCAGCTCCAGGCCGAGGTTCCAGCCGGCGGCCTCCTTGGACCCGGCGTCGATGCCGGCGTTGGACGCCTGGATGGCGGCCTCGCCCTTCTTGCCCAGCGCCTTCTGGATCACCGCGTCGATGCCGGCGCGCGGCAGGCCGACGATCGCCGCGACGGCGCCCAGCCCCACCATGTTGACGCGCCCGCCGGGGATGCGCCCGGCCAGTTCCTTGATCGGCAGCTCGACCTGCTTGGCGCCGCTGGCGGCCAGGACCGCAGGCACCTCGCCCTGGCTGGGGTCGGTGATGATGACGCTCTTCTCCGACAGCGGAAGCTCGGCCGCGAAGCGCTCCACATTCTGCCAGTCGAAGGCGATGATGATGTCGAAACGGTCCCCCGGACCGTGAACGGGTGTCGGCGACAGGCGAACGAGGGCGGCGGCTTCACCGCCGCGGATCTGCGGGCCGGTCGACCGCGACATCAATCCGTACCATCCCACGTTGGCGGCGGCATCCAGCAGCATCTGTCCGGCGGTCATCGCGCCGGCGCCACCGCTGCCCACCAGGGCAATCGTGACCGAGTCCACTGTCATTGGTTAATCCCTTGCGTCCGAATGTGAGTCGCCCGACGCCCGTACGGCTACGTCAGCATTGCGGAACAGGGAAATGATCTGGCGCAAATCGGACGCAAGACGTCACGATTTTGCGAAGTCACGTCATGGAATGGTTCGACCAACTCTTGTTTGGTGACCGGCCATCCCTTGGCACCGATTGTTGCCGGGATTGTTTCTGGACCGGAATGGCGGGCGCCGTCGCACGCTACTCGCTGTAGCGTTCTTCCCGCCAGGGGTCGGCCTCATTGTGATAGCCGCGGACCTCCCAATAGCCGCGGCGATCCTCCGCCAGGAACTCGATTCGCTTCACCCACTTGGCGCTCTTCCAGAAATAGAGCTTCGGCACGACGACTCGGACCGGGCCGCCATGGTCGCGGCTGATCGGCTGGCCCTCCCAGCCGGTGGCGAGCAGCGCGTCCTCCGCCGCGAAGGCGTCCAGCGGCAGGTTGGTGGTGTAGCCGTCCGAGGAGTGGCAGAGGACGAAGCGCGCTTCGGGCCGCGGCTGGACGACCGACAGCAGGTGCCGCGTGGACACGCCCTCCCACCGGTTGTCGTAGCGCGACCATGTGGTGACGCAGTGGATGTCGGAGAGGACGCGCTCCCGCGGCTGGGCCTGCAGGTCCGCCCAGCTCCAGGTGACGGGGGTGTCGACCAGCCCGTCCACCGCCAGGGTCCAGTTCGCCTCGCTCACCCGCGGAACGATGCCGAGATCGAGCACCGGCCAGGTTTCCACCAAGCGCTGGCCCGGCGGCAGGCGGTCGCGCGCCGCGTCGGCGGTCTCCCCGGTCAGGCCCCGGCCCTCCCGCGCCCATTGCTCCTTGGTGGCGATCAGCTTGTCGCGGATCTGGCCGTCCTGCGGGATGTCCTGCGGGCCATCTTGAGGAGTCTCCTCGGCCATGGCGGTCCTCCGAAAGGGTGGATCGGCAGCGATGTCTCTGGTGAGCGATGCCGATTTATGCATGGATGGGCGCCGGTGTCAGCGCCGATCCCGCGGTTTCTTGCGGTGCGAAAGGCTGAACCGCTACCCTTCCGTCCCATTTTCCACGGTTGGGCCGGAAATAGACGGTTCGGACGGTTGCCCTGCCCCTGTTCACGCCCTGCCTTGCTCTGATAGCATGTCCGCCATGCATTACCTGCCATGTTGCCGCCCATGACCACCGCTCTGCCCGTCGCTCCGCAAGCCGATGCGGCGTCCCCTGGGTTGGATAGGGGCGGGTTGGATAGGGGCGGGCCGGAGATGACGCGGGACGATATGCCCGGTTTGCAATGGCTGGACGCGCTCGCCACGCCGCTGTGGCTGCTCGATCCCGATGGGCTGACCCTGTGGCTGAACGGCGCCGCCCGCGCGCTGATCGGCCTGGAGCGTGACGCGCCCGCCGCCGCTGTCCGGGTCAGCCTGTCCAGCCGGTTCCCCGCCGCGCTGCAGCAGGCCGCCGCGGGGCGGACGGTGGACGTGCGGGCGACCATCCACGCTCCCCTGACCCTGCCGCTGGAGGTGGATCTCCGGCTGGCTCCGGCGCCGCGTCCGAGCGGGCTGGTCCTGGCCGAAGCCCCCGCCGACAGCGGCGCCCGGCAGGAGATGATGCGGCTGAACGAGCAGCTCATCGCGCTGTCCTACGCCTATCCCGACATCCGCTTCGAACTGCTGCGCGACGGCACCATCCTCGACTTCGCCGCCGCCAGCCCCGGCGACCTGAACGTGCCCGCCGAGCGTTTCCTGGCCCACCGCGTGCAGGAGGTGCTGCCCGAGCCCGCCGCCGGGCTGCTGGCCGCCGGGCTGGGGCGGCTGAACGAGGGGCAGACGGTCATCGGCCTGGACTTCTCGCTGCCGCCGCCCTCAGGGCAGATGGGGGGCACCAAATTCTTCGAGGCGCGGCTGGTCGCTCTGCCCGACAGCGACCGTGTGATGTGCAGCATCCGCAACGTCACGGAGCGGGTGGAGGCGGAAAGCGCAGCCCGGCGCGCCCACCATCTGCTCTCCGACGCCATCGAATGCATCACCGAAGGCTTCGTGCTGTACGACGCCCAGGACCGGCTGGTGCTGTGCAACGGGCGCTACCGGGAGTTGTTTTCCGCCAACACCGACCTCATCACGCCGGGGGCCCGTTTCGAGGAGGTGCTGCGCAGCGGGGTGGAGCGGGGCGTCTATCAGGTGCCGGACGGCGATCTGGACGGCTGGATCGGGCGGCGCATCGAGCAGCACCGCAGCGCCGGCGCTCCCATGGAGGTGCAGCTTCACGACGGGCGCTGGATACGCATCGAGGAGTGGCGGACCCATGAAGGCGGGACCGTCGGCATCCGCGCCGACATCACCGATCTGAAGGCCCGCGAGGCGGAGCTGAGCGTCACCCGCGACGAGGCCGAACGGGCCAACCAGCGCAAGTCCGACTATGTCCACCACTTGAGTCACGAGCTGCGCACGCCGTTGAACGCCGTGCTCGGCTTCGCCCAGATCATCCATGACGAGATGATGGGGCCGAACAACCCGCGCTACCGCGAGTATGCCGGGCAGATCGCGGCGGCCGGCGTCTACATGCTGGACCTCATCAACAACCTGCTCGACCTCGCGCGGATCGAGGCGGGGCGGATGGATCTGCACGAGGAGGCCTGCAACCTGTCCCTGCTGGTCGACCTGACCTTCGGCATGATGCAGCCGCGGGCGTGCGAGGCGGCGGTCGCGCTGTGCATGGAGATTCCCGACGATCTGCCCAGCCTGCACGCCGACGCCTCGCAGATCCGCCAGATGCTGACCAACCTGATCGGCAACGCCATCAAGTTCTCGCCGCCCAAGGACGGGTGCGTGCGGGTGCGCGGGGAACTGACGGAGGATGGCGGCATCGCGCTGACCGTCGCGGACAACGGCATCGGCATGAGGCCCGAACAAATCCCGGTGGCGCTGGACGCCTTCGGGCAGGTGCATGGCCGCGACCAGGGCCATAACAACCACGGCCGCGACCGGGCGGCGGAACGCGGTTCCGGCCTGGGGCTGCCGCTGACCCGCGCGCTGATCGCGCTGCACGGCGGCACCTTCCACATCGACAGCCGGCTTGGGGCCGGAACGACCGTGCGCCTGACCTTCCCGCCCTGCCGGGTCGGCGGAGGCACGCGGCCGTTCTGAGGGCTGAAAAACGCGCCCCCCTGAAACGCGCCCCCCTGAAACGCGCAACGGCCGCACGCGCTGGACGCGCGGCGGCCGTGGACTCACACGACGAAACCCGCAGGAAAGACGGGCAGCCTGTCGAGGCGCGGTGGCTTGGCCTTAAGCTGGCTTGGCCTTAGGCGGCCTTGCGCACGGCGGCGGCCTCGGAGAAGACCTTGACGATCTGCTCGACGAAGGCGGCCAACTCGTCATGGCCCAGCGCCGTGATGGTCACGTTGTCCACCACCAGGGCCTCGTCGCTGATGTTGCCGCCGGCGGCTTCCAGTTCGGCGCGGACGGCCTCGGGGGCGGCCAGCGTGCGGCCCTTCAGCTTGCCCGGGATGGCCAGGAGCTGGATGCCCTGGTCGATCGCGGCGATCGGCTTGCCGGCGTCCAGGAAATGGCCGACGATGCGGCGGGTGTGGGCGCTCTGCTGGAGCTTGGTGACGCTGCGCTCGCCACCCGGCAGCAGCAGCATGTCATAGTCGGCCCCCAGAACCTCACCGACCTGCTTGTCCACCGGGAAGTAGTGGCCCCAGGACTTGCCGTGCCAGCCGTTCACCAGACCCTGTTCGGGAGAAATCGTACGAAGAGTAGCGCCGGTCTTGAGGAGAGCCCGTTGCGGCTCCGTCATCTCCAGTTCCTCAAAGCCGTTGGCGACGAGAATGGCAATGCTCTTTCCTGCGAGGGGTTGATCCATACTGTCTTGTCCTTTCATCGTTCAACCAGTGTGCGCGGGCCATCGCGAAGAATGCGCCGTTGGGGAAAAGAAACGGCGCACGCCGCGCAAGGCTTTGCGCGGCGATGGGACCCGCAGCCGGCCCTCGTCAGGTGAGGTCCGGCGGGGGGGCGGTCACGCCCCTGATCGGTTTGTGGTGAGCATGGAACACAAGTGGCGGCAACGAGGTCCCAAGTCAATGGCTTATTCCGCACTGCAACGCAGCTTCCCCACCGCGGGGAAGGGCAACCGGCGCGGCGATTTCGCGGTCGCGCTCAAGACTTAATCACGATTTCCCGATTGTGGCGGTTGGCATGGCGCAGGTCAGCCATGCCGTCATGGCGCGGCTGTGACAACGAAGGGCCGCGGAAACGGCGACGGGCAAAAAGAAGCGGGCCGGGGCGGGCCCCCCGGCCGTTTGAAGTCAATAGCGTCAGCCGTTCGAAGAGATCCGGCTCGCACACCGGATCGGGAACCACCGGTCACCGGAGCGGCGGGCCGAGGCCAACCGTCCGAGGATCGGCGCAAACCGGTCATACGGCCCGAGCCGGGGAGGCTGCCGCGATGGGCGGCCGTATGACCCTTTCACACTTTGCGGGGGCAAAGTGCTGTCTCGTTCAAAGCGGGCGCGTCCGGCGGATGGAACCGGACGCGCCCAGCCCTTCGATCAATGGAACTGATCGGCCTCGGTGGAGTCCTTGTAGGCGGTGGTGGAGGACTGGCCGCCCGAGATCGCCGTGGCGACCGCGTCGAAGTAGCCGGTGCCGACCTCGCGCTGGTGCTTGGTCGCGGTGTAGCCTTCGGCCTCCGCCGCAAACTCCGCCTCCTGCAACTCCGAGTAGGCGGCCATGCCGCGCGCCGCGTAGCCCTTGGCCAGCTTGAAGGCCGAGTAGTTCAGGCTGTGGAAGCCGGCCAGCGTCACGAACTGGAACTTGTAGCCCATGGCGCCGATCTCGCGCTGGAACTTGGCGATGTCCGCCTCGTCCAGGTTGGCCTTCCAGTTGAAGCTCGGCGAGCAGTTGTAGGCCAGCAGCTTGTTCGGGAACTCCTTGCGGATCGCCTCGGCGAAGCGCTTGGCCTCCTCCAGGTTCGGGCGGGAGGTCTCCCACCACAGCAGGTCGGAGTAGGGGGCGTAGGACAGGCCGCGGGCGATGCAATGCTCGACGCCTGTGCCCTTCTTCAGGCGGAAGAAGCCCTCCGAGGTGCGGCCGGCGTCGAAGTCGATGAAGGGATGGTCGCGCTCGTCGACGTCCGAGGTGATGAGCTGCGCGGACTCCGCGTCGGTGCGGCAGAGCACGATGGTCGAGGTGCCCATGGTGTCGGCGGCCAGACGGGCGGCGTTCAGCGTGCGGATGTGCTGCTGCGTCGGGATCAGCACCTTGCCGCCGAGATGGCCGCACTTCTTCTCCGACGCGAGCTGGTCCTCGAAGTGGACGCCCGAGGCGCCGGCCTTGATCATCGCCTTCATTAGCTCGAAGACGTTCAGCGGGCCGCCGAAGCCGGCCTCGGCATCCGCGATGATCGGCGCGAACCAGTAGGTGTCGCCCTTGCCCTCGGCCGTCTGAATCTCGTCGGCGCGCTTGAAAGTGTTGTTGATGCGCTCGACCACCGCCGGCACCGAGTTGGCCGGGTACAGGCTCTGGTCCGGGTACATCTGGCCGGCCAGGTTGGCGTCGCCGGCGACCTGCCAACCCGACAGGTAGATGGCCTTCAGGCCGGCCTTCACCGCCTGCATCGCCTGGTTGCCGGTCAGGGCGCCCAGCGTGTTGATGTACGGCTCGGTGTTCAGCAGCTCCCACAGGCGCTGGGCGCCCATCTCGGCCAGCGTGTACTCGATCTTGACCGAGCCGCTGAGGCGCTTCACGTCGTCCTGGGTGTAATCGCGCTTGATGCCTTCGAAACGCGCGGCGCGGAGAGCGGCCTTGGTCTTTTCATCGAGCGACATGGTCGTTTTCCTTCTTTTCGTCACCGTTGCGCTGCTTTTGAGCGCTGCCCTGACAAAACAACTAAAACGCTCTTCGCTGCCTTGCAACATGCCCTTGTTTGTAAAAGGGTCTGTTTGTAAACTGCCGTCCGAAAAGCTCTGTAAATCAGTAAATATTGTAAATCTGCTCAGCTGGAGTTGGGGCGGTCATGGACAAGAAGGCGATGCTGGGTCCGAAGGTGCGTCGGCTGCGCCGCGACCATGGGCTGACCCAGGCCCAGATGGCCGAGCAGCTGGGCATCTCCCCCAGCTACCTGAACCTGATCGAGCACAACCAGCGACCGGTCACCGTGCCGCTGCTGCTGAAGCTGGGCCAGCAGTTCGGGGTGGACCTGCAAAGCTTCGCCGAGGACGAGGAAAGCCGTCTGGTGGCGGGCCTGCGCGAGGTCTTCGCCGACCCGCTGTTCGACGGCTCCGACATCAAGAACCAGGATTTCCGCGAACTGGCGGCGGTCGCCCCGACGCTGGGGCAGGCGGTGGTGGCGCTCTACCGCGCCTTCCGCACCAGCCGCGACGACCTGCAGACCCTGTCGGAACGGGTGGCCGACCGCGAGAAGCTGCATCTGGTCCAGACCTCCTCCTTCCCGCAGGACGAGGTGCGCGACCTGTTCCAGGCCCATTCCAACCACTTCGCCGAGCTGGAGACGGCGGCGGAGGAGCTGTGGCAGGAGGGCCGGCTGGAGAAGGGCGACCTCTACCGGGGCCTGACCGACTATCTGCTGAACAACCACAGCGTCCGCGTCCGGCTCCTGCCGTCCGACATCATGGGCTACGCGGTGCGCCGGTTCGACCGGCACGGGCGGCGCATCCTGCTGTCGGAGATGCTGGCGCCGTCCGGGCGCAACTTCCAGCTCGCCTGCCAGATCGCCCTGCTGCGCCACCGCGACCTGCTGAACCACATCGTGGAGGCGTCGGGCCTGACCGGCGACGAGGCGCGGCGGCTGGCCCGCATCGGTCTCGCCAACTATTTCGCGGCGGCGGTGGTGATGCCCTACGCCCGCTTCTGGGAGGCGGCCAATCAGGTTCGATACGACATCGAAATATTGCGGCGCCGGTTCGATGCCTCGTTCGAGCAGGTCTGCCAGCGGCTGACCACGCTGCAGCGGCCGGGGGCGAAGGGCGTTCCCTTCTTCCTGATGCGGGTGGACAGCGCCGGCAACGTGTCCAAGCGCTTTTCCGGCGCCGGCTTCCATCTGGCGCGCTTCGGCGGCGGCTGCGCCCGCTGGATCGTCTACGAGGCCTTCCGAACGCCGGGAAAGATCCACAGCCAGCTGGCCCAGATGCCCGACGGCACCACCTATTTCTCCATCGCCCGCACGGTGGTGAAGGCCGGCGGCGGCTTCCGCAGCCCGCCGCAGCAATTCGCCATCGCGCTGGGCTGCGACCTCCAGCACGCGGCGCAGATCACCTATGCGGACGGTGTGGATCTCGAAAACACCGAGGCGGCGACGCCCATCGGTGTGAATTGCCGGCTCTGTCCGCGATTGGATTGCTCACAGCGCGCCTTCCCGCCGCTGAACCACCGCTTGATTGTCGATGAGAATCTGCGCGGTTTGTCGCCCTATCTCTTCGCCCCGCCGGCGGGAGAGTAGGGCCGTTTATTTTGCAATACCGTCTTGTGGTAACCGAAAAGCCACAACAAAATTGTTGGTATAAATTAGTGGTCTGTTGACGAATTTGTTGTTAAAGAGATGTGCTGCAATGCGGCACGGCTTGGCTTCTGAAACGACACCGGCCACGGCATGCCGGTCACCGAAACGGACCTGCGGATTCCATGAGCAATCTGATTCATGAGCGCGTCCTGCGCGTTCACCACTGGACGGACACGCTGTTCAGCTTCACCACCACGCGCGATCCCTCGTTCCGTTTCGATCCCGGACAGTTCACCATGATCGGCCTGGAGGTGAACGGCCGGCCGCTGCTGCGCGCGTACAGCCTGGTCAGCGCCAGCTACGAGGAGACGCTGGAGTTCTTCTCGATCAAGGTGCAGGACGGCCCGCTGACCTCGCGCCTCCAGCACCTCAAGGAAGGCGACACGCTGCTGGTCAACCGCAAGGCGACGGGCACGCTGGTCACCGACAACCTGCTGCCGGGCCGCAACCTGTACCTGCTCAGCACCGGCACGGGCCTCGCCCCGTTCCTCAGCATCATCAAGGACCCGGAGATGTACGCCCGGTTCGACAAGGTGATCCTGACCCACACGACGCGTACGGTGGGCGAGCTGGCGTACGGCGACATCATCAACAGCGTCCTGCCGGAGAACGAGTTCTTCGGGGAGGACGTGGCGCAGAAGCTGATCTATTACCCGACGGTGACGCGCGAGCCCTTCCGCAACCAGGGCCGGATCACCGACCTGATCCGCAACGGCAAGCTGTTCTCGGACGTCGGTCTGGCCCCCTTCGACCGCGAGGTCGACCGCGTGATGATCTGCGGCAGTCCGGCCATGCTGGACGAGACCAGCGGCATCATGAACGAGCTGGGCTTCTCCATGGGCCACAACGGCGAACCCGGTCATTACGTGATCGAAAAGGCTTTTGTGGAACGCTGAGCGGAATCGCTGGAATAAAGCGGGCCGTGGTTCGTTGATGGATCGTGACGATGGCACGTCATCAACACCAGTCGGCCCGGTCGGGTCCGACCGGTCCTTGACGGGCGCGCCTCCCTTCCGGGGGCGCGCCCGTTTTCCTTCTGGAGCTACGCGGTTCGCCAGACCGTTTTGCCGATCCCGCATTTGGTGTAGACATCCCCTCCATGCGCCTCATCACGATCCTCGCCGTGCTGCTCGTGGCCGGCCTCGCGAATTTTGCCGTCTGGTCGCTGCCGAACCAGCCGGTGCCGCTCGACCCGCCGCCCGGCGGCAAGTTGAAAAGCGTGTCCTTCGCGCCCTTCCGCGACGGCCAGAGCCCGCTGACGCAAAAATTCCCCAGCACCGAACAGATCGACGAGGATCTGGCGGCCCTCGCCCCGCAGGTGGCGGGGGTGCGCACCTACACCGCGCTGGAGGGGCTGGAGGTGGTGCCGGAACTGGCGCGCCGCCACGGCATGCAGGTCACCATGGGAGCGTGGCTGTCGTCGCGGCTGGACAAGAACGAGAAGGAGGTCGCCTCCCTCATCGACCTCGCCAACCGCTACCCGGACGTCATCACCCGCGTGATCGTCGGCAACGAGGTGCTGCTGCGCCGCGAGCTGACGCCGGAGCAGGTGACCGGCTACATCGACCGCGTGAAGGCGGCGGTGAAGCAGCCGGTGTCCTACGCCGACGTCTGGGAATGGTGGCTGAAGTATCCGCAGATCGCGGATCACGTCGATTACCTGACCATCCACCTGCTGCCCTATTGGGAGGACGTTCCGACCGACGTGGCCGGCGCCATGGAGCGCATCCGCGGCAGCTACCGCACCATCGCCCAGCGCTTTCCCGGCAAGCCGATCCTGGTCGGCGAGACCGGCTGGCCGACGGAAGGCCGGTCGCGCGGCGCCGCGGTCACCGGGCTGGTCAACAAGGCCAAGTTCGTCAACGGCTTCGTCCGCCTCGCCGAGCAGGAGGGCTTCGACTACAACGTGATCGAAGCCTTCGACCAGGGCTGGAAGGCCAAGCTGGAGGGCACGGTGGGCGGCCACTGGGGCCTCTACACCGCCGACCGTCAGGCGAAGTTCGCCCTGGCCGGGCCGGTGGTGGAGAACCGCCAATGGCCGATGCTGTTCGGGGTCTCCTCCGGCCTCGCGCTGGCGCTCGTCATCGGACTGACCCTGCGCGGCCGTCCGCTGACCGCCGGGGCCTTCGCCGCCCTGGCCTTCCTGGCGCAGGCGCTGTCCACCCTCTACGTCCACGCCGTCTGGGGGGCCCTGCACGGCAAGCACTACCCGCAGGACGTGGCGCTGTCCGTCGTCATGCTGGCGGCGACGGCCGTGCTGTCGATGGCCGTCCTGCTGGCCGCCCGGCGGGCGCTGGGCAGCGGCGGTCTGGCGCTGGAACCGCTGGCCCCGCTGCGCGGCCGTCCGGCGCTGTCGCGGCTGGAGACGGTGGGCAAGGCCGCCGCCGTGGTTCTCGCCCTGCTGGGGATCGTCTGGGGCTTCCTGATCGTCTTCGACGGGCGCTACCGCGACTTCCCCAACTGGTACTTCGCCCTGCCGGCGCTCGGCCTGCTGGCGCTCGGCGCCATGCGCGCCACGCGGCGCCCGGAGGGCACGGGAGCGCTGGCCGCCTGGGGAATCGGCGGGTTGTTCCGCCCCGCCGTCCCAGTCGCTGATTCCCCGGTGGCCGATGCTCCGGCGAGCGGCCTGTGCGGCGCCGTCCGCCGCCTGCCGCTGGAGTCGGCGCTGGCCGCCCTGCTGCTGCTCGGCGCGCTGCTGACCGTGCTGGCGGAAGGCGTGGTTCCGATGGAGTCGCTGATCTACGGGCAGCTTCCCATCATGGAGGCCCTGCACGAGGTGGTTTGGACCAGCCCGAACTGGGAAGCGCTGTCCTGGGCCAGTCTTCAGCTTTTGCTGGCGGTGCCCTACGCCGCCGCCGTCCTGGCCGCCCGCTGTGGCGAAACCGCCCGCGCCGGCCACCAGTGGGCCCGCATCGCCGGGCAGTGACCGGTTCCCCCTCTCCCGCTTGGCGTGGGAGAGGGGACATGCTCCGCTTCAGGCCGCCTTCTCGCTTTTCCGGCCTTTCTGGTGCTCCGCGGTCCAGCGCTTGGGGTCGTGCAGATAGGCGTGGATTTCGCCCTGGGCCTGCCCGTTCAGGTAATGGCCGCGGTTCGCCACCTCCAGCACGTCCCACCAGGTCGCCAGCGCGTGCATCGTGATGCCCAGCGGGGCCAGATGCTCCTGGATCTCGTCGAAAATCCCGTATTGGAACAGCACGAACAGGTCGCGCACGTCGCAGCCCGCCTCCTTCAGCGGCTGGGCGAAGCGGGCCTTTCGGTGGCCGTCGGCGGCGATCTGCTCGACCAGGAGCACGCGCCAGCCCGGCTCCACCCGCCCTTCGATCCGGTGCTTGTAATCCTGCTGGCCCTCCGGCGCCTCCTTGCGCACGAAAACGAGGGGAAGCTCCATCCGGTCGGCGATCAGCGCGGCCCAGGGCACGCCGGCCCCCTCGGCGGCGGCGATGGCGTCCAACTCGCCGTCGCCGATCTCCTGTTCGATCATTCGCAGCGCGAAGTCGAGCACCTCGTCGCGCACCGCGGGGTAGGAGAGCAGCCGCCGCCCCTCCAGATGGATCGGGCTGACCAGCCCAGACCCGTGGCGGCACAGATGGTCCGGGTCGTACCGGACGCAGCCGGTTTCGATCAGATGGCGGGCCACGCTGATGGCCCCTTCGCGCAGTTCGATGTCCCAAGCGTCCGGTATCATGCCCTGCCCCCGTCGTTTTCCCGTTGTTTTCTCAGCTTCGGTTTTTTTCGCCTCACACCTTTCTCCCGATGATCCCCCGTTCGGGGCGGGCTGCAACCCCTCCACACGCGCCGGGATGGGCGCTTTGGTGGTAGCCGGAACGGGGGAAGACAACGCGCCGCAGCCTCCCTCCGCCTGCAGTCGTGTGCGCGGACTCGCCGGGGCGGTTGACACGAACCGCATCAAACGTTGAAAAAGAGAATCGAATTGTAGCCATGCAGCTTGGCAGAGCGGGGCGGGGAGCGGCGATGTCGGACATCCAGGGCTGGGGCCAGGACGAGGACGACGACCTGCTGTTCGCCGACGAGGACGCTCCAGATCCGTTGTCCGCGACGTCCGGCCCCGCCGCCGCTCCCTGGAAGCTGCTGATCGTCGACGACGATCCGGAGGTGCACGCGATCACCCGCGTCGTGCTGAACGACGTGACCTTCGACGGGCGGCGCCTGCATTTCCTGTCCGCCCATTCGGGGGGCGAGGCGCGGGCGATCCTGAACGACCATCCCGACATCGCCGCCGTCCTGCTGGACGTGGTGATGGAGACGGAGGACGCCGGCCTGCGTCTGGTCCATCACATCCGCGAGGTGCTGGGCAACCGGCGGGTCCGCATCATCCTGCGCACCGGCCAGCCCGGCCAGGCGCCGGAACGGCAGGTGATCGTCAGCTACGACATCAACGACTACAAGGCCAAGAGCGAGCTGACCGCCCAGAAGCTGTTCACCACCACGGTGGCCGCCCTGCGCTCCTACCAGCACATCGACACGATCGAGCGGAACCGGCAGGGGCTGGAGACGATCGTCGACGCCGCCGGCGCCCTGTTCGAGCAGCGCTCCATGGACCGCTTCGCCGTCGGCGTGGTGGAGCGGGTCGCCGCCCTGCTGCCGCGGGCGGCCGGCGCCTTCCTGTGCGCGGTGCCGTCCGGCCTAAATCCGGAAGGCCCCAATCCGGAAGGTCCCAATTCGGAAAGCCCGGCGCCGCACGACCGGTCGTGGGAGGCGGTGGTGCTGTGCGGAACCGGCGTCTTCGCCGATGCCGCCGGCCGGCCGGTCGGCGCCGTGCTGCCGGACGCGGCCTGCGCCGACATCGCCGCCGCCCTGGCGCGGGGCTGCAGCCTGCACCGCGACGACCACAGCGTCGCACCGTTCCAGACCCGGAGCCCCGGCCCCGGCGCGCTGTTCATCGGCGGGCATGGCGGCCTGCCCGACTTCGAGCGTCGGCTGCTGGAGATTTTCTGCTCCCGGATGTCGGTCGGGTTCGACAACGTGGCCCTTTACGAACAACTCCGCCTCGCTCAGATCGCCACGGTGCACGCCCTGGGCAAGCTGGCCGAATACAAGGACGAGGTCACCGGGGAGCATGTCCGGCGCATCGGCCGCTGGGCCACCGCCATCGCGCGGGAACTCCAGGCGCAGGGCGCCTGCGGCGGCGCGGCGGACGACCTTTTCTGCGAGCTGATCGGGCTGGCCAGCATGCTGCACGACGTCGGCAAGGTCGCCATCCCCGACCAGATCCTGCGCAAGCCCGGCAAGCTGGCTCCCGAGGAAATCACCCAGATGCGGGAGCACGCGACCATCGGCGGGCGCATCCTGCGCGACGCCTCCGGCCCGGTCGGCGGCCGCAGCTATCTGTCGATGGGGGCGGAGATCGCCGAGAGCCACCACGAGAAGTTCGACGGCACCGGCTATCCCCACGGGCTGGCGGGCGACGCCATCCCGCTGTCGGGCCGCATCGTGGCGGTCGCCGACGTCTACGACGCCCTCCTGCACCGCCGCCCCTACAAGGAGGCGTGGGAACCGGCGGCGGTGGTCGATCTGATCCGCGCCGAGGCGGGCCGGCATTTCGACCCGCGCGTCGTCAGCGCCTTCGTCGCGGTCCTGGAGCGCGGCGGGCCGGAGGCGTAGACAGCCCCCGGCCGCACCGTTCCATTTACGAGCCCCGGCCTTTTTAAGAACCTTGGCTGAGCGCCTCGGCCAGGGCGCGGTCGGGATGGTTGCCGCCGACGATGAGCTGCATGGAGCCGGTCGGCACCTCCACCCCCAACTCCTCGAAGCGCTTCCTCATGCGGCGGTTGAACTCGCGCGACACGCCCCACTGCCGGGTCGGGCGGGTCTTGAAGCGCGCGGTGATCAGCTGGGTCGAGTCGGGCTGGAACTTGTCCAGGCCCATCACCTCCAGCGGCGCCATGATGTCGGGCGCGAACAGCGCGTCGGTCTGCAGGCTCGTGCCGATCTCCTTCAGCAGCTCGATCACGCGGTCGGGGTCCTCGCGGTAGGCGACCCGCACCTCGAACAGGGCGTAGGAGAAGTCCTTCGACATGTTCTTGACGGTGCTGACCGAGTTGAAGGGCACCGTGTGGATGGCGCCCGACCCGTCGCGCAGCCGGATGGAGCGGATGGAGATGGCCTCGACCACGCCGGAATGGCCGCCGCCGACGTCCACAACATCGCCGATGGAGATGCTGTCCTCGAACAGGATGAACAGGCCGGTGATGATGTCCTTGACCAGGGTCTGCGACCCGAAGCCGACGGCCAGACCGACCACACCGGCACCGGCCAGCAGCGGCGCGATGTTGACGCCCAGCTCCGACAGGGTGATCAGCGACACCATGGTCACCAGCACCACCAGGAAGGCGTTGCGCAGCAGCGGCAGCAGGGTGCGCACCCGCGCGCTGCGCTCGATCCGCGTGCCGTTGCGGTCGGTGGAGGCGAGGAAGCGCTCGATCATCGCGCTCACCACCTCCCAGGCGACGATGGAGCCGACGAGCAGAAGGCCGATGGTGACCGTGCTGCGCAGGATGCGCTGGCCCAGCCGCGTGTCCGTCCAGGCCAGCGTGTCGAAGCCCCAGCCGTAAAGGATCATCATCGCCGCGCCGACCCAGATCACCGTCTTCACCACACGGTGCAGGAAGGGCAGGTAGAGCGAGGCGCGGTCCTTCAGCGGCGGCAGGGCGCCCTGGCTGTCCGGGACCATGCGCAGGCCCCGGCGCAGGCCGCGGTTGATGCCGTTCACCAGCAGCCGGGCGATCACCGCGACCAGGATGGTGGTGCCGGTGGCGCGGGCCAGATACTCGAACCCGCCATAGACGTTCAGCACCCAGACGCCGAAGGTCACCACCACGTAGATGATCGCCAGCACGTGCCAGACGTCGGCGAAGCGGCGGCGGGCGGAGCGCAGGACGGCGCCCTGGCCCTCCGACTCGCGCTCCGCGGTGGCCGTCGGGTCGCCGTCGCCGGACAGCGGGTTGCCGTGCATCCAGTCGGCGACGATGCGGCGGTTCTGCAGGATCAGCGCGATCAGCATGCCGGCAATGGCCAGCCCCAGCAGCTTCAGCAGCGCCCCGTAGGCGCCGAGCGGCAGGCCCAGCACATAGGCGCCCTCCGCCAGGAAATAGCCGTAGACGCCGACCGCGGCCAGCCGGCGGACCCAGCGGTAGAGGCGCAGCGCGTTGGCGTCGCCCACCCGCACCATCCGCAGGGACGGCGCGAAGGGCGAGATCAGGATGCGGGCGGCGACCAGCAGGATCTGCAGGATGACGGTGGCGTTGATGACCGCCAGCGCGACCAGCCGGACGCGCGGCCCCGGCTCGCTGACCGACAGGATGGCGTAGGCGACGACGATGAAGGCGGCGATGGGCGCCAGCTCCAGCAGCGCGCGGCCGAGCAGCAGCGGCAAGCGCACCAGCACCGTGGTGCCCCGGCGGGCGGCCAGCGCGTTGCGCGGGCGGGCGAGCAGCCAGCCGACGAAGCGCTCGATCGCCAGACCGGCGGTCAGGATCATCGTCAGCTGGATGGCGATCTGCACCCAGCGGTCGCGGGCGGACGGGTCGACCATCTGCCGGTTCGCCCACTCGATGGCGCCGGGCAGCTCCTTGAACACGTTGCCGACCTGGACGAGCTGGCGGCTCAGCACGTCCATGCGCTCGGCCAGGAAGGACAGGGCGCTGGCGCCGATGGTCTCGGGCAGGGTGCTGGCCGCCGGGGCCTCCTCGGCCTTGGCCTGCTCCAGCCCCTTCTGCGCGGCGACCAACGCCTTCAACTGCTCGACCAGCCGGGCGCGGGCCGCCGGGTCCTCCAGCGTCGTGATCATCGCCTGCATCTGCTCGGGCGTCGGATCGGGCGAGCCGGCGGGTTCCTCGGGGGCTGCGGCGGCGGGGGCCGGCATGGCGGCGCCCGGAACGGGGCCGGCGGCCAGCGACGGCGCGGCGAGGCCGGCGAGAAGCAGCAGAAGGACGGCGAGTGCGCCCATGCAGGGGACCGTCCACCGGGTGCGTGCGCGAAGCATCCCTGTCCTTTTCCGTGATTTCAGCAATGCGGGCGTGAAGGCCGGGGACGTTATCCCGTGCCCGCCTCCTTGCCAACCCGCGCAGTTTCAGACCTTTTTGGGACGGAATTGCGGCCCCGCCCGCGGCGCCGGCGGGCTCCGGACAGGGGTTCAGGGGGCTTTTCCGCCAACCTGGGCGTCGTCTTGAGCACCATCTTGCGCGTCGTCCTGCGCGACATGACAGGCGACTCGGTGGCCCGGCGCCACGGGGGCGAGCGTCGGGGGGACCTGGGCGCAGCCGTCATGGGCGAGCGGGCAGCGCAGCCGCAGGGCGCAGCCGGTCGGCGGGCGCAGGGGCGACGGCGGATCGCCGTGCAGCGCCGGTCGGGCCAAGCCGGCCGCCGCGATCAGCGCGCGGCTGTAGGGGTGGCGCGCTCCGGCCGCCAGAACCGCGCTGTCCGCCGACTCGACGATCCGGCCGAGCAGGAGCACCAGCACCCGCCGGGCCATCCGCAAGCCCTCCCCGGCGTCCTGGGTGGCGTAGAGCAGGGCCAGCCGGCGGCGGCGGCGGATCGCCTGCAGCAGGGCCAGGAAGTCGGCCCGCTCCGCCCCGTCGAGCGTCGCCGCCGGTTCGTCGCAGACCAGCAGGCGCGGCTCCGGCAGCAGGGCGCGGGCCAGCCCGGCGCGCGCCGCCTCGGCCGGAAGGAGCGCGCCGGGATGGAGGTCGAGGACCGCCGCGGGAAGCCCGACCTCCTCCAGCGCCTCGGCCAGCCGCGCGGCGCGGTCGGCTGTGGATTGGGCGGCGGAGCGGGAAGGATGCAGCGACTCCAGCGTCTCGGCGAGCTGAGCGCCGATGGTCATCAGCGGGTCGAAGGCGGCCAGCGGATCGGGGAAGAGGATTTGCAGATCCCGCCGCGCCCGGCGCATCGCCTCCGGCGGGGCGGCGGCGAGGTCGGTGCCCAGCCAGGACACCTGACCGCCGACCGGCGGCACCAGCCGCAGGATGGCGCGGGCCAGCACCGACTTGCCGCTGCCCGTCTCGCCGAGCAGGGCCAGCGTCTCGCCCTCGGCCAGTTCGATGGACAGGCCGTCCACGACGGTCAGCCAGCGCTCCTCACCGCGCCAGCCCCGCCCCAGCGGGAAGGCGACGCGCAGGTCGCGCACCGACAGGATGGGCGGGCCGGAGGGCGCCGGCTCCATCGGGGGCGGGGCGGGGGTGGGCTCCTCCTCCGGCGCTTCCAGGCGCCCTTGGGCCAGGATCACGCGGCGGTCGGCCAGATTGGAGCGGGCCAGACCGGAAGGAACCGGATCGGGTTGCGGGCGTCCAGCCAGCAGCAGCGCCGTCCCGGCCTCGCGCGTCCAGGCGGCGAGGTCGCTCAGCAGGCGGACGCGCTGGGTGGGGTCGAGTGCGGCGGCGGGGGCGTCGGCGAGCAGCAGCGCCGGCTCCGCCGCCATGGCCAGCGCCAGCGCGGCCCGCCAGCGCATCGCCTCACCCAGCTCGTGCGGGTGGAGCGCCAGCCGGCGCGCGGCGGCTGGCACCTGGAAGCGCTCCAGCGCCTCGGCGGCACGGCGCAGGGCGGCGCGCTCGTCCAACCCGGACTGTCGGGACAGCAACTCCACGAACTGGGCACCCAGCGTGCGAAGCGGGTCCAGGGCGCCGTCCTGGGTGACCAGGATGCGCCGCCCCCGGATCTGGATGTCCCCCAGCACCGTGACGCCTTTCGGGGCCAGCCCGGCCAGCGCGCGCAGCAGCAGCGTCTTGCCCGCCCCGGCGCCGCCCGACAGGGCCAGCACCTCGCCGGGCTCGACGGCGAAGCTCAGCCGGTCGAGCAGGATGTCGCGGCTGGTCAGCAGGGACAGCCCCTCCACCCGCAGCGGCGCGCCGTCGTCCGTTCCGCTCACCGGCGCCCTCCTGCGGTGGCGGCTGTTGAGAAGGCCAGCCGCATCCCATCGCCCACCCCGTGCAGCGCCCACAGGGTCAGCGCCAGCAGCAGCGCCGGCCCGGCCAATGCCACGGCGTCGCCCGCGCGTGCCGCCGCGCCGATGGCGGTTCCCCAGCCGGTCACCCCCTCCGGCAGGCCGAGGCCGAGCAGGCTGGCGAGGCTTTCCGCCATCAGGGCGCGGGGAAGGGCGGTCCAGGCCGCGGCGGCGAGCGGCAGGACCGCGTTGGGCAGGATGTGGCGGCGCAGCCGGCGTCCGTTGGGAATTCCGGCGGCCTGGGCGGCGCTCAGGAACTCCCGGCGCAGCAGGGCGCGCAGCTCGTCCCGCGCGATGACGGCCACCGCCGGGGCGGCGCTCAGGGCGGTCACCACCGCCATCGGCGCCAGCCCGCGCTCCGGACCCAGCAATCCGCCGGCCAGCGGCAGGACCAGCGCCAGGGGCAGGCCGGTCAGGGCGGCGGCAGGCGCCATCATCATCCGCTCCGCCCGCTCGCCCAGAGCCACCGCGGCGGCGGCCCAGAACAGGCCGAGGGCGGCCCCGCCCAGCCCGGCGAGCAGCGCGAAGGTCAGGCTCTGGTGCCCGGCGGCCAGCGCCGCCCCCACCGGGCCGCCCCCGGCGACGAGGCCGGCCGCGACCGCCAGCATCAGCGCCGCGAGAACGGTCAGCCCCGCGGCGGCGGGCCGATGCGCGGTCAGCCGCTGCCCGGCTTTCTGCCAGGGGCCGTCGCGCCAATGAGAGTCGGTGCCGGCGGGTCCGTGCATCAGGCCATCCGGGCGCGCGGGTCGATCCAGCCGCGCAGCGCGCCGCCCAGGGCGCCCAGCAGCACGGCGAGGCCGCACAGCCCGGCGAGCGCGGCGAAGGCCATGCCGGTGTCCCCGGCGCGCGCCGCCTCGACGAACAGCCGCCCGGCACCGGAAAGGCCGGTCCCGAACAGGCTTTCCACCGCCACGGCCGCGGTCACCGTTCCGGCCGCGGCGCTGCGCAGGCCGCCCGCCGCCGCCGACAGGCCGAGCGGCAGGGCGAGCCGCCAGAGCAGGGCGGAGCCGTCGATTCCCCGCCCACGGGCCGCCAGCAGAACGGTGTCCTCCGCCCCCGCCCGCGCCCGGCCGGCAAGCGTCGCGGCCTGAGCAGCGGCGGGCAGGGCGAGGGCGGCAAGGGCCAGCAGGAAAGGCGCCTTCGCCAGCGTGGCGGCGAAGACCGCGGCCAGCAGAAAGCCCGGCATGGCCGGACCCACCCCGCCCAGCACGGCGCCGCCCGCCCCGCCCATCGCGCCGAGCAGGGCGCCGAGCACGGTCCCCAGCGCCAGCGCCGGCAAAACCAGCGCCAGCGTCGCCGGCAGGGCGGCCAGCATGGCGCCCAGTGCCGGCGCCCAGCCGGGTCCCGCCAGCGCGGCCACCACGGCGGCGGCGAGCGCGAGGCCCAGCAGGGCCGGCACCACGGCCAGCACCCGGCGCAGGACGAGCCTCAGCATCGGCCCTGCCGAGGGAGGGTGGCCGTGACGGGTGGAGTCGACGGAGGAGCGGACAAGCGGATCACAACAGGCGGGCCATAACAAATGAGACACGGGACAATGGCGGACACGAATGGATTTCTCCTGACGGTACCCAGGTCCCGGCCGGTCGGGCAATGGAATTTCGCCTCTCGGCGGGGGGCGGGGAGGGTTGGGCGGCTGCGGTGTTGTTCGGGCATTCGCCTTCCTGGCCGGTCGCAGCCCGCCCCGGACGCACCATATGTGAACCCCCGATGCCGATCCCCGCAGGAACCCCGGTCCAGCCGCGTCCCATGCCCGACCAGCCGTCCCTCTCCACGCCGCCGGACCCAGCGCTCACTGGGGGGCTCACCGGCGCGCTCTCCACGGCGGCCGCGGACCCGCTGCTGGTGCCGGGCCGCACCTGCTGGCGGGTGGAGCGGGCGGAGCGGGTCGGGGTCATCGTCGATGCCGAGGACTACTTCGCGCTCGCCAAGGCGGCGATGCGGCAGGCGCGGCGCAGCATCTACCTGACCGCCTGGGACTTCGACGCCCGCATCCGGATGACCCCGCAGACGCGCCACCCGCGCCGCCCCGACAAGCTGGGCAACCTGCTGAACTGGCTGGCCGCGACCCGCCCGGACCTGACCATCCATGTGCTGAAGTGGGACTTTGCCGAGCTGTTCGATCTGGCCCGCTGGTCGCAGCCGCTGTTCCTGCGCGGCTGGCTCAGCCATCCGCGGCTCCAGTACCGGCTGGACGGCGACCATCCCGCCGGGGCCTGCCACCATCAGAAGATGCTGGTGATCGACGACCGGCTGGCCTTCTGCGGCGGGCTGGACATCACCGCCAACCGCTGGGACACCCGCGCCCACCGCGCCGACGAGCCGCTGCGCCGCCAGCCGGACGGCACCCCCTACGAGCCCTTCCACGACGTGATGATGGCGGTGGACGGCGCCGCCGCCCGCGCGCTGGGCGACCTGTTCCGCGAACGCTGGCGCCGCGCCACCGGCTGCGTGCTGTCGCCGCCCGCCATGGACGTGCTTGGCGGCGGCGGCGGCGTTTCCGACGGCAAGCGTCCCCGGCGGCTGCGGCTGAAGGCGCGCCGGGCCGGGCCGGACAGTCCCGACCCCTGGCCGCAACAGCTCGTCCCGCTGCTCAAGGGCATGCCCGTCGGCATCGCCCGCACCGAGCCCCACTACAACGGGCGCGTCGAGGTGCGGGAGGTCGAGGCGCTCTACACCGCCGCCATCGCCGCGGCCGAGCGCTTCATCTACATGGAAAGCCAGTATTTCGCCTCGGTCGCCGTCGCCGAGGCGCTGAAGGCGCGGCTGGCCGAGCCGGACGGGCCGGAGGTGGTGGTCGTCAACTCCGCCCGCACGTCGAGCTGGCTGGAGAACACCGTGATGCTCGGCGCCCGCGCCCGGTTGGTGAAGGAACTGCGCGAGGCCGACCGGAACGGGCGCTTCCGCTTCTACATCGCCAAAACCGGTGAGGCGAAGACCGAGAGCGCCAAAACCGGCAGCGTCGGCATCACCATCCATGCCAAGGTGATGGTGGTGGACGACCGGCTTCTGCGCATCGGCTCGGCCAACCTGAACAACCGGTCGATGGGGCTGGACACCGAATGCGATCTGGCGCTGGAGGCGCCGCACGGGCGTGTGGAGGGGCGCGAGGCCCGGCTGGCCATCGCCGGGGTGCGCGACGATCTGATCGCCGAGCATCTCGGGGTGGCGCCGGAAAGCGTGACGGCGGAGTTGCGCCGCTCCGGCTCGCTCATCCGCACGGTGGAGACGCTGCGCCGGCCCGGCGGGCGGACGCTGGAACCGCTGGAGGACGCCGACCCCGGCCTGCTGGCCGCCGCCGTCGCCGATTCCATGCTCTTCGACCCCGAACGCCCGGTGGGGGCGGCGGACATCGTGTGGCGCGTCCTGCCGTCGCGCATCCCGCGGCGCCACCACTGGCTGGCGCTGGCGGTCATCCTGGCGGTGGTCGGCGGGGTCTGGGGGCTGTGGAACCACACGCCGCTGCGCGACTGGGCAACCCTGGACGCCGTCCTGGGGGCGTTCGAGCGCCTGCGCGAGTCGGCCTTCGGGCCGCTGTGGCTGATCCTGCTTTATGTCGCCGGGGGCTTCGTGCTGTTTCCGGTGCTGCTGCTGATCGCGGCGACGGCCATCGCGCTGGGGCCGTGGCTGGGCTTCCCCACCGCGCTGGCCGGGGTGCTGGCCTCCGCCGCGGCGCTGTTCTGGGTGGGCCGCCTCACCGGCCGGCGCCCCATCGAGCGCTACGGCGGCGCGGTGGTGCGGCGGGCCAGCGCCGCGCTCGGCGAACGCGGCGTGCTGGCCATGGCGGCGCTGCGGGTGGTGCCGGTGGCGCCCTTCACCGTGGTGAACCTCGTCGCGGGGGCTTCCCGCATCCGGTTTCCCGACTATCTGTTCGGGACGATCCTGGGGATGGCGCCGGGAATTCTTGTCTTCAACCTGCTCGGGCACCAGCTTGAGCGTGTGTTGACGGAACCGACGCCCACCGACATGGTTCTTCTGGGGCTGGCGGCGGTGACCGCGCTGGGGCTCGGCTGGGCCGGCAATCGGCTGGTGCGGGTCCTGGCGGCGAAACGGCCGGCCACGGGGCCGGCCACCGGGCCAGCCACCGGAGAGACAGCGAAGGGAGACCAACAGCGGTGATCCGATTCAGCCGAGAGCGTGTGCAGCGGATCGCCTCCGCGTTGCGCGCCGCCCGCGTCCGCCGCCCGAAGCGCCGCGTCGACAGCCGCAGCGGCCCGGTGCCGGAGGGCATGGCGCCGCTGCGCGTGGCGACCTGGAACATCCACAGCTGCGTCGGGCTGGACGCGCGCTTCGCGCCGGACCGCATCGCCGAGGTCATCAAGGAGCTGGACGTCGATCTGGTCGGGCTCCAGGAGGTCGGCTGGCACCACCGCGGCGAGTCCGGGCTGGACCAGTTCGCCTTCCTTGAACGGGCGACCGGCCTGAAGGCTCATGCCGGCCCGACCAAGCACAACGCCCACGCCCATTACGGCAACGCCATCCTGACCCGGCTGCCGGTCCTGAAATGCGAACCCATCGACCTCAGCGTCGGCCGGCGGGAGCCGCGCGGCGGCATCGACGTGATCGTCGAGGTGGAGGGGCGCCCGGTGCGCATCATCGTCGCCCATCTCGGCCTCGACCCGTGGGAGCGGGCGCGCCAAGTCGGCGCCATCGTGGACCGGCTGGAGGAACAGCCGGCCCTGCCGACCCTGTTCATGGGCGACCTCAACGAATGGGCGCCGAACTCCCCCCGGCTGCGCAAGCTGGCCGAGGCCTTCCCCGACTGGGCCAGCCCGCGCAGCTTCCACGCGCGGATGCCCACGCTGCGGCTCGATCGCATCTATGTGAACAACGGGCTGACCATCCCGTCCTATGAGGTGGTGCGCACGGTGCTGACGCGCCGCGCGTCCGACCATCTGCCGGTGCGCGCCACCGTGGCGGTGCCATAACCGATATTCCCGCTCGGGTATGCCGGACCCTTGATTGTTGCAAGGCGCGTGCGCGGTTCCGCGGGCGCGCCTTTTTCTTTGGTCTTGATCCTCCTGCCTTGCCTCCTTTGCAGTGCAGCGTTGCGCGGTCTGTTTCGTGTCGCTGACTGTTTCCCATGTAAGTTTTTTGCCCGAGAACGGGTGTCGGCTATTGACCTTCCGGATAAGGGCTGGCCAATCTATCGGTTGGTCATACGACCAATGACGGCCGACCAATGACGGCACCCAGCCGACCGGGCGTGGGACCAACCGCTGAAGCGAGGACATGTTGCTCTACCATCTCTACGATCTGCAGCACGCCGCTCTGCGCCCGATGCGCCTCCTGGCCGAAGCGACCCAGCACACTTTCCAGAACCCGTTCAGCCCGGTGTCCTACACCCGCGTCGGTCGCGCCATGGCCGCCGGCGCGGAACTGCTGGAGCGCACCACCCGCCGCTTCCCAAAGCCGGAATTCGGCCTGAAGACCACGGTGGTGAACGGCGAGACGGTGGCCATCACCGAGCGCATCGCCCATCGCAAGCCCTTCTGCAACCTGCTGCACTTCGCCAAGCCGGAGGGCACCCCGGCGCAGCCGCGCGTCCTGCTGGTCGCCCCGATGTCGGGGCACCACGCGACGCTGCTGCGCGGCACGGTGGCGGCGCTGCTGGCCGACCACGACGTCTTCGTCACCGACTGGATCGACGCCCGGCTGGTGCCGCTGGCGCGCGGCCGGTTCGACCTGGACGACTACATTGACACGGTGACGGAGCAGATCCGCTTCCTGGGGCCGCAGACCCACGTCATCGCGGTGTGCCAGCCGGTGGTGCCGGTTCTCGCCGCGGTGTCGCTGATGGCGGCGGGGGACGAGGCGGTGCAGCCGCGCTCCATGACGCTGATGGGCGGCCCCATCGACCCGATGGCCAACCCGACCGTGCCGGTGAAGCTGGCGGCGACCCACCCGCTGTCCTGGTTCGAGCGCAACGTCGTCACCACCGTCCCGGCCTATTATCCGGGCGGCTTCCGTCAGGTCTATCCGGGCTTCGTCCAGCTCTCCGGCTTCATGTCGATGAACCTGGACCGCCACATCGGGGAGCATGTCGGCCTGTTCCGCCACCTCGTCCGCGGCGACGGTGATTCCGCGGAGCAGCACCGCCGCTTCTACGACGAGTATCTGTCGGTGATGGACCTGTCGGCGGAATTCTACCTGCAGACCATCGAGACGGTGTTCCAGAAGCACGCGCTCGCCAACGGCACCATGGAGTCGCGTGGGCGCAAGGTGGAGCCGGCGGCGATCCGCCGGACCGCCGTGATGACGGTGGAGGGCGAGCTGGACGACATCTCCGCCCCCGGCCAGACCGAGGCGGCGCACCGGCTCTGCGCCTCGCTGCCCGACGACATGCGCACCCGCCATTTCCAGAAGGGCGTCGGCCACTACGGCATCTTCAACGGCCGGCGCTGGCGCGAAAGCATCATGCCGGCGGTGCGGGAGTTCATCCGCAAGCACGATTGAAGCCCGTCAGCCCCCGCCCGCCGCGCTGCGGCGKGGCGGGGGACTTCCGTTCAGCGCTTCGGAACGGCCACCGGGCGCAGCTCGTGAAGCAGCCAGACCAGCCCGGACACCAGCAGAATGGCGCCCGCCTGATGGGCGGCGCCCAGCGGGATCCACACGAAGCTCAGCAGCGTGGCGATGCCCAGCCCGATCTGGACCAGCACCATCGCCGCGGTCAGCAGCGCCACCCGCCCGGCGCGGCCGGGCAGGCGGGCCACCCACACCCGCAGGGCCAGCCCCAGAACCACCAGCCCCGTCAGCAGCGCCAGCGCCCGGTGCGTCAACTGGATGGCCGCGGTGTTCTCGAAAAGGTTGATCCACCAGGGCGTCAGGTTGGCGACCTCCGGCGGGATGATGTGGCCGGCCATCAGCGGGAAGGTGTTGTAGGCCAGCCCGGCGTCCGTTCCGGCGACGAAGGCGCCCCAGACGATGGTGACGCCGGTCAGCCCCAAGGCCCAGCGCGCGTGCTTGCGCAGCCGGCTGGACTCGGTCGCCCAGCCGGCCAGCGGCAGCGGGTCGAGAATCCCCAGCGCGGTGCGCAGCAGCAGCCCGTAGATCACGACCGCCATGCCGAGATGCAGCGCCAGCCGGTAGTGGCTGACGTCGGGCCGGTCGACCAGCCCGCTCTTGACCATGTACCAGCCGATCACCCCCTGGAGCCCGCCGAGCAGGAACAGCCCGGCCAGCTTCGGCCACAGGTCGGCGGGGATGCGCCCGTTGACCCAGAAGCGCAGGAAGGGGATCAGGAAGACGAAGCCGATCAGCTGGCCCCAGAAGCGGTGGAACCACTCCCACCAGAAGATCTGCTTGAAGGCCGCCAGATCCATCGCCGCGTTGTGGATGCGGAATTCCGGCGTGGTCTGGTAGAGGCCGAAGACGCGGTTCCATTCCGCTTCCGACAAGGGCGGCAGGATGCCGATCAGCGGCTTCCACTCGACCATCGACAGGCCGGACTCGGTCAGGCGCGTGATGGCGCCGATCACCGCCATGGCGAAGACCATCGCGCAGCAGACGAGAAGCCAATAGGCGATGGGGCGGGTGGAGGCGGGGTCGCGGACGTCTTTCCCGGCGAGGGCGGGGGCGGTGATGTCGGTCACGGACGGGCGGCTCCGGATGATGCGGAAAAGTTCCGGGGGGATAGGGACCTCCGGCTCATGTGGGGTGCGGCAGCGGCTGCGTCAAACGGACACGGGTTACCCCGCCACACCGGACACCGGTTTCGGGTGAAGGCGGCGCGCCGCGGGTGTTACAAATATCAGTCTTACCAACGGCTTCGGATGCGGGGCGGCGATGGCGGACCTCACCCTCGGCTTCGGCCTGTCGTTCCACGAGCTTTACGGGCAGGACGGGCTGGCCCGGCTCGACCGCGCCTTCCTCGCCCGGCTGTCCGACACGGACCTGGCGCTCGCCAACCGGCTGCTCTCCGCCCGCGCGCAGCACGACCGGCTGGAGGCCAAGGCGGAAAGCGACCTGCTGATCGCGCTCGCCCCCCACGCCGAGGATTTCATCAGCGATCTGTTCGGCGTCCGCGCCGCGCTCGACGAACTGCGCGCCCGCCACACGGCGCTGGCGCCGCTCTACACCGCCAAGCGCCTGTTCGTTCAGCGCCGCGCCGCCAAGGCGGTGAAGCCGGAGGCGGTCGCCGCGCTCGACGGGGCGGAGCTGGCCGCAAGGCTGGAGGACTGGTTGGGCGGCCCGCTGACCGAGGCCGCCTTCGCCCGGCAGGTGCTGGCCTGGATGGAGGACGAGGCCACCCACGCCGACCAACTGGACAGCGCCGCCCAGTACGCCGCCTGGGCGGTCTTCAGCGAGGCCGGGCGCGCCCGGCACGGCGATGGCGTCCTGTTTCAGGTGCCGCACCGCACCGACCCGCAGCGTCTCGTCCCCGTGGAGACGGTGGAGTTGCACGGCGTCACCATGATGCGCCTGCCCGACGAGGCATGCCGCGAGCGGCAGGGCTTCCATCTGACCGACCCCGGCACCGATCTGGCCGGCGCTCTGGACGAGGCCAACTACTGCATCTGGTGCCACAACCAGGGCAAGGACAGCTGCTCCAAGGGGCTGCGCGACCGCAAGACCGGCGAGTTCCAGAAGAGCGCCTTCGGCGTCGCGCTGGCCGGCTGTCCCTTGGAAGAGAAGATTTCCGAGATGCACGCGCTGAAGGCCGAGGGCGTGCCCATCGGGGCGCTGGCCGTGGTGGTGGTCGACAACCCGATGTGCGCGGCCACCGGCCACCGCATCTGCAACGACTGCATGAAGGCCTGCATCTATCAGAAACAGCAGCCGGTGGACATCCCGCAGGCGGAGACCCGCACGCTGAAGGACGTGCTGGAGCTGCCCTGGGGCTTCGAGATCTACAGCCTGCTGACCCGCTGGAACCCGCTGGACCTGCGCCGCCCGCTGATGCGGCCGGACAGCGGGTACAAGGTGCTGGTGGCCGGGCTGGGGCCGGCGGGCTTCACGCTGGCCCACCATCTGATGAACGACGGCCACACGGTGGTCGGCATCGACGGGCTGAAGATCGAGCCGCTGCCCGCCGACCTCTCGGGCGTCCTGCCCAGTGGCACGCGGGTGCCCTTCCGGCCGATCCGCGACGTGCGCGACCTCTACGACCGGCTGGACGAGCGGGTCATGGCCGGCTTCGGCGGGGTGGCCGAATACGGCATCACCGTGCGCTGGAACAAGAATTTCCTGAAGGTGATCCGCCTGCTGCTGGAGCGCCGGGCGCGCATGACGATCATCGGCGGGGTGCGTTTCGGCGGCACGCTGACCATCGACGGGGCGCTGGAACTGGGCTTCGACCACATCGCCCTGTGCATGGGGGCGGGCAAGCCGACCGTCGTGCCGATGGCGAACGGGCTGGCCCGCGGGGTGCGGCAGGCCTCGGACTTCCTGATGGGGCTGCAGCTGACCGGGGCGGCCAAGCCGGACAGCATCGCCAACCTCCAGGTCCGGCTGCCCATCGTGGTGATCGGCGGCGGGCTGACCGCCATCGACACGGCGACGGAGGCGCTGGCCTATTACCCCGTCCAGGTCGAGAAATTCCTGTCCCGCTACGAGGTTCTTGTGGCGGAGCGGGGGGAGGCGGCGGTGCGCGCCCGTTGGACGCCCGACGAGGCCGAACTGGCCGACGAGTTCCTGGCCCACGCCCGCGCCATCCGGGCGGAACGCCTGGAGGCGGGCGAGCAGGGGCGCGAGCCGCGCGTCACGGCGCTTCTGCAATCTTGGGGCGGCTCGACCATCGCCTATCGACGGCGGCTGATCGACAGCCCGAGCTACACGCTGAACCACGAGGAGGTGGCGCACGGGCTGGCCGAGGGCATCCGCTTCCTGGAATGCGCCGCCCCGCGCGGGGTGGAGATCGACGAATCGGGCGCCGCGCGGGCGATCCATCTGGCGATCAGCCCGGTCGGGCCGGACGGGGTGGTGGCGCCCGCCGCGGTGGACGCGCGGCTTCCCGCCCGCACCATCCTGGTCGCCGCCGGCACCCAGCCGAACACCATCCTGGCCCGCGAAGAGCCGGAGTGGGTGGAACTGGACGGGCGCTGCTTCCGCGCCATCGACGAGGACGGCATTCCGGTAACGCCGGAACGGACGAGCAAGCCGGCCCAGGCGCATGTGCTGATGGCGCGGGCGCCGGACGGGCGGTTCCTCAGCTTCTTCGGCGACCTGCACCCGTCCTTCGCCGGCAATGTGGTGAAGGCGATGGGCGGGGCGAAGCGCGGCTATCCGGTGGTCAGCCGCGCGCTGGCCCGCCGGGCGCCGACCTCCGTGACGCCGGACGCTCTGGTGCGGCGCCTGAACGCTGAGCTGCGGCCCCTGGTGCACAGCGTCACCCGCCTGACCCCGACCATCGTCGAGGTGGTGGTGAAGGCCCCGGTTGCGGCGCGCCGTTTCGAACCCGGACAGTTCTACCGGCTGCAGAATTTCGAAACGCTGGCGCAACGGATCGGCAGGACCACACTGGCCATGGAAGGGCTGGCCCTGACCGGGGCCTGGGTGGACAAGGAGGCCGGGCTGCTCTCCCTGATCGTGCTGGAGATGGGCGGCTCGTCCGACCTCTGCGCCCTTTTGAAACCCGGCGACCCTGTGGTGGTGATGGGGCCGACCGGCGCCCCGACCGAGATCCCGGAGGGCGAGACGGTGGCGCTGGTCGGCGGCGGGCTGGGCAACGCCGTGCTGTTCTCCATCGGGCAGGCCTGCCGGGCGCGCGGCAACCGCGTCGTCTATTTCGCCGGCTACAAGCGGATGGAGGACCGTTACAAGACCGAACAGATCGAGGCGGCCGCCGACCGCGTCGTCTGGTGCTGCGACGAGGCGCCAAGCTTCACGCCGACGCGCCCCGGTGACCGGACCTTCGTCGGCAACATCGTGGAGGCCATGCGCGCCTACGCGGCGGGTGAACTGGGGCCGGCGGATATTCCGCTGGAGACGGTGGACCGCATCGTCGCCATCGGCTCCGACCGCATGATGGCGGCGGTGGGGGCGGCCCGGCACGGCGTGCTGAAGCCCTACCTGAAGCCCGGCCACGCGGGCATCGGCTCGATCAACTCCCCCATGCAATGCATGATGAAGGAGATCTGTGCCCAGTGCCTGCAACGGCACACCGACCCGGCGACGGGGGAGGAGACGGTGGTCTTCTCCTGCTTCAACCAGGATCAGAGCCTGGACCGCGTGGATTTCGCCAACCTGAACCAGCGGCTGCGCCAGAACGCCGTCCAGGAAAAGCTGACCGCCCAATGGATCGACCGCGGCCTGCGGCTGACCGGCCAGCGGAAGGGGTGAGGTGGATATCATTCCCTCTCCCGCCCCGGGAGAGGGTGCCCGCGAAGCGGGTGGGTGAGGGTACCGCCGAGAATGGATCATTGAATCTTGATGGTACCCTCACCCTCCCACCGCTTTGCGGCGGGTCCCTCCCTCTCCCGGGGCGGGAGAGGGGGGAATCGGGAACGATCACGCGCCCGTGGCGGTGCTGACCGCCGCCTGGGGCAGCGGCGTGGTGGAGCTTTCGAACAGGTCGGCTTCGGCGGCGCGGCGCTTCACCAGACCCGGAAGCTGCGTCTTGACGCCGTTGACCGTGGCGTAGACCCAGCGGCCGAACTGGCCGGCGGCACCTTCGTAATCGCCCTGGTTCAGCAGGCGCAGCAGGGTCGAGCATTGCAGGCTGCCGGCCCCCAGGTTGAAGACGAAGGAGGCCAGCGCGCCGCGCTGGTCCGGGTTCAGCGCGACGGTGACCAGCTTGTCCACCTGGGCGGCGGCGGAGGTCAGGTCCGACTTCAGGAAATCGTCGGCCTGGGCGGAGGAAATGCTCTGCCCCAGCTCGACCCCGGCGGTGTGGCCGTAGCCGATGGTCGGCACCCCCGCCGGGCACAGGTAGGCCTTGAGGTAAAGACCCTCGAAATGCTTCACAAGATTGACCGCTTCTTCGCAAACCGGCGTCGTCATGTTCGTCTTCCCCAGCGTGTCGTGAACGTGCATCGGCACGATCGGTTCGTGCTTTGGGGAGGGTATCCGAAGCAATAAACGCCTAAAAATGGTTTATTTTTTCACATTCACCCGCGTCGGATGAAGGCTTGGCCGGGTGTCAGTTCCAGCGGAACTCCGCGGCCACCGCGCGAGCCTCCACCGGTGTGATCAGGCGGTTGGTCGCCAACTTCACCGAATGCAGCCTGCCGTCCAGGTTGGCCTGCCAGAAATCCAGGAACCGGCGCAGCACCGGGTAGCCGGGGGCGAGGTCCAACTCCTGCCAGAGATAGCTCTGCAGCAGGTGCGGGTGGTCCGGCATGTGGTACAGAATCTCCGCCGTGGTCAGGCGGTAATCGCGAAGCTGAAGCCCCAGACTGGCCATGCTCTGCCTCCGTGATGGTGGAACCGGTGGCGTCCTCGCGCTGTGCCTTCGTGATTCTTTTGTGAAAGTGTGCCGTTCGCGGCTGCGGCAGGCAACAAAAATTTTTCTTCTTTTTCAATGCATTAGCAGCAATTCATGGTGACTGCTGCCAGGAATCGCACCGATTGCCGCAACGACCCTCTTGAATCGAAACCGCAGCTCGATTAGCTGTCTGGCACTCGCCGGGGGAGAGTGCTAACAGCCCCGAGCCCGGCGCCAATCCTTTCAATAAGCCTTGATCCTGGAGGCATCCCCATGAAGTTCCGTCCGCTGCACGACCGCGTCGTCGTCAAGCGTCTGGAGTCCGACACCAAGACCAAGGGCGGGATCATCATCCCCGACACCGCGAAGGAGAAGCCCCAGGAGGGCCAGGTCATCGCGGTGGGTCCGGGCGCCCGTGACGAGAGCGGCAAGGTCGTTGCGCTCGACGTGAAGGCCGGCGACCGCATCCTGTTCGGCAAGTGGTCGGGCACCGAGGTGAAGATCGAGGGCGAGGATTTCCTGATCATGAAGGAATCCGACATCATGGGCGTCGTCGAGGCCTGAGCCTCCGCCCGCGCCGAGCGATCCAACCCCCCGAATTTCAAGGAAGTGAGCAATGGCTGCCAAGGAAGTTAAGTTCTCCGCCGCCGCGCGTGAGAAGATGCTGCGCGGTGTGGACATCCTCGCCGACGCCGTGAAGGTGACGCTGGGTCCGAAGGGCCGCAACGTCGTGATCGAGAAGTCCTTCGGCGCTCCGCGCATCACCAAGGACGGCGTCTCGGTCGCCAAGGAAATCGAGCTGTCGGACAAGTTCGAGAACATGGGCGCCCAGATGGTGCGTGAGGTCGCGTCGAAGACGAACGACCTGGCCGGCGACGGCACCACCACGGCGACCGTTCTGGCCCAGGCCATCGTCCGCGAGGGCGTGAAGTCGGTGGCCGCCGGCATGAACCCGATGGATCTGAAGCGCGGCATCGACCTCGCCGTCGAGACCGTCGTGAACGACATCCGCGGCCGCGCCAAGAAGGTGACGACCAACGACGAGATCGCCCAGGTCGGCACCATCTCCGCCAACGGCGAAGTCGAGATCGGCAAGATGATCGCCCTGGCCATGGAGAAGGTCGGCAACGAGGGCGTCATCACGGTGGAAGAGGCCAAGAGCCTGGAGACCGAGCTGGACGTCGTCGAGGGTATGCAGTTCGACCGCGGCTATCTGTCGCCGTACTTCATCACCAACGCCGACAAGATGATCGCGGACCTCGAAAACCCGTTCATCCTGCTGCACGAGAAGAAGCTGTCGGGTCTGCAGGCCCTGCTGCCGGTCCTCGAGGCCGTCGTGCAGTCCTCGCGTCCGCTGCTGATCATCGCCGAGGACGTCGAGGGCGAAGCCCTGGCGACCCTGGTCGTGAACAAGCTGCGTGGCGGCCTGAAGGTCGCCGCCGTGAAGGCCCCGGGCTTCGGTGACCGCCGCAAGGCGATGCTGGAGGACATGGCCATCCTGACCGGCGGCCAGGTCATCTCCGAGGATCTCGGCATCAAGCTCGAGAACGTCACCATCGACATGCTGGGCACCGCCAAGAAGGTCGTGATCTCCAAGGAGAACACCACCATCGTCGACGGCGCCGGCTCGGCCGAGGACATCCAGGCCCGCATCGGCCAGATCAAGGCGCAGGTCGAGGAGACCACCTCGGACTACGACCGCGAGAAGCTGCAGGAGCGTCTGGCGAAGCTGGCCGGCGGCGTTGCCGTCATCCGCGTCGGCGGCGCCACCGAGGTCGAGGTGAAGGAGCGCAAGGATCGCGTTGACGACGCCATGCACGCCACCCGCGCCGCGGTGGAAGAGGGTGTCGTCGCCGGCGGCGGCTCGGCCCTGCTGTACGCCACCAAGGCGCTCGACGCCCTGAAGCCGATCAACGACGAGCAGCGCGTCGGCATCGAGATCATCCGCCGCGCCCTGCAGGCCCCGGTCCGTCAGATCGCCTACAACGCGGGCACCGACGGTTCGATCGTGGTCGGCAAGCTGCTGGACCAGAACGACGCCAACTTCGGCTACGACGCTCAGAAGGGTGAGTTCACCGATCTGGTCGCCGCCGGCATCATCGACCCGGTGAAGGTGGTTCGCACCGCCCTGCAGGACGCGGCCTCGATCGCCGGCCTGCTGATCACCACCGAGGCGATGATCGCCGAGAAGCCGGAGAAGAAGGCTGCTCCGGCCGGCATGCCGGGTGGCATGGACGACATGGGCGGCATGGGCTTCTGATAGCCCGCGTTTCCCAGCACGTTTGCGGAAAGGGCGGTCCCTCGGGGCCGCCCTTTTCCGTTTGGGCATCTCCCTGACGGACAGGGTGCCGCCGGCCGGCGTTTTAGTTTGGAACGCTTCCAAACTTGAGGACGTTGACCTCCCAACCGGACGCCCCAGAGGTGCGCCGGCACGGCTTGCTGTTCAGGGAGAAAGCGATGGATGACCAATCGAAGACTCTGACCAACCGTCAGGGCCACCCGATCACCAACAACCAATCCCAGCGCACCGTGGGAGCCCGCGGTCCGGCGACGCTGGAGAATTACCAGTTTCTGGAGAAGATCACCCACTTCGACCGCGAGCGTATTCCGGAGCGCGTGGTCCACGCCCGCGGCTTCGTCTGCTACGGCGAGTTCGAGGCCACCGGCAAGATCGGCGACGAGCCGGCCTCCACCTACACCCGGGCCAAGCTGTTCGGCCAAGCCGGCAAGAAGACCCCGCTGGCCATCCGCTTCTCCACCGTCATCGGCGGGCGCGATTCGTCGGAGGTGGCACGCGACCCGCGCGGCTTCGCGGTGAAATTCTACACCGAGGACGGCAACTGGGATCTGGTCGGCAACAACCTGCCGGTCTTCTTCATCCGCGACGCCATCAAGTTCCCGGACGTCATCCATTCGCTGAAGCCCGATCCGGTGACCTTCCGGCAGGAGCCAAACCGCATCTTCGACTTCATGAGCCAGACGCCCGAATCCATGCACATGCTGACTCATCTGTTCAGCCCGCGCGGGATTCCGGCGAACTACCGGCACATGGAAGGCTTCGGCGTGAACACCTACAAGATGGTGAACGCCAACGGCGACACGGTGCTGGTCAAGTACCACTTCCACCCGCGCTGCGGTGTCGCCTCGCTGACGGCGGAGGAGGCGGCGAAGGTGCAGGGGCAGGATCTCGGCTCCGCCTCCAAGGACCTCTACGAGGCCATCGACCGGGGCGACTACCCGCAGTGGGATGTGTATGTCCAGATCATGGAGGACCACGACCATCCCGAACTGGAGTGGGACCCGCTGGACGACACCAAGATCTGGCCCGAGTCGGACTTCCCGCTGCGCCACGTCGGCGTCATGACGCTGAACCGCAACGTCGAGGACGTCTTCAACGAGAACGAACAGATCGCCATGGGCACCGGCGTGCTGGTCGACGGGCTGGATTTCTCGGACGACAAGATGCTGGTCGGGCGGACCTTCTCCTACTCCGACACGCAGCGCTACCGGGTTGGCCCCAACTATCAGCAGTTGCCGATCAACCAAGCCAAGAACGCGCCAGTCGCCACCAACCTGTCGGGCGGGCAGATGTCCTACCAGCGCGATCTGGCGCCGGGGCAGAACCCGCACGTCAATTTCGAGCCGTCCATCCACAACGGCCTGAGTGAAGCCCAGCGGGAGGAGCCGAACAACCCGCCGGAAATCCACGGCCGCCTGACCCGCAGCGTGATCGAGCGCCGCAACGACTACGTCCAGGCGCGGGGCCGCTACTGCACCATGATGGATTGGGAACGCGACGATCTGGTCCTGAACATGGGCACGCTGCTCGGCCAGTGCGAACGCGACGTCCAGGAGCGGATGCTCTGGCACTTCTTCCTGATCCATGACGATTACGGCAGCCGGGTCGCCGGCATGCTGGGCATGACCGCCGCCGACGTCGCCGGCTTGGCCCCCCTGCCCAAGCAGGTGCTGACCGACGAGGACCAGAAGCGGCTGAAGGCGCTGGGCAAGAACGGCGACACGATCGACCCGAAGGCCTGGGGCCAGTGGACCGGCTCCGTGAAGGTCCACCGTGCCACGGTGGACGAGGTGGTGAAGGGCATGCCGTCCGGCGCGCAAGGCGGCATGACCAGCCAGGCGGCCGATTAGGCGCAACCAAAGGTCTTTGTTCGAGCATCGTCCCAATGGGGCGGCGGGTTGTCCCGCCGCCCCTTTTTCATGCCGGCGCCGGTGATTGTTTTGAATGGCCACAGTTTGTGTAAGGACATGCGACACGTTGCCGCGCGACACGCCTGTCACTGGTATCACCAGAGGGGGCCATGCCACTGTCATTTTGCATCAAGGCATTAGCCAAAATATTAGAACTTCGATAAGGGAGAAGTGCGATGTCCATGCGTGCTGCCGTGCCCTTCGCGGCCATGCTGGCGGCCTCCGTCGCCACCTTCGGCGTGCCCGCGTTCGCCGCCGACGAACCGATTTCGCCGATCGAGCCGGCGAAGATCGCCAATCCCGGATTGGTTGAACTCGGTAAGAAGCTGTACTTCGATCCCCGGCTGTCCAAGTCCGGCTTCATCTCCTGCAACTCGTGCCACAACCTGTCCATGGGCGGCACCGACAACCTGAAGACCTCCATCGGCCACAACTGGCAGCAGGGTCCGATCAACTCGCCGACCGTGCTGAATTCCAGCCTGAACGTCGCGCAGTTCTGGGACGGCCGTGCGCTGACTCTGCAGGAGCAGGCCGGCGGCCCGATCGCCAATCCCGGCGAGATGGGCTCCACCCACGCCCTGGCGGTCGAGGTGCTGCGCTCCATCCCCGAATACCAGAAGGAATTCGGCGAGGTCTTCGGTGAGACCAAGATCACCATCGAGGAGGTGACCAAGGCCATTGCCGCCTTCGAGGAGACGCTGGTCACGCCGAACTCCCGTTTCGACCAGTGGCTGAAGGGCGACAAGAAGGCCCTGACCACCGTCGAGCTGGAAGGCTACGAGCTGTTCAAGGACTCGGGCTGCACCGCCTGCCACAACGGCTCGGCCGCCGGCGGCAACACCTTCCAGAAGATGGGCGTCGTCGAGCCCTACAAGACCAACAACCCCGCCGAGGGCCGCATCGCGGTGACCAAGGAGGAGGCCGACCGCTTCAACTTCAAGGTTCCGACGCTGCGCAACGTCGCGCTGACCTATCCCTACTTCCACGACGGAGAGGCCGCGACGCTGTCCGACGCCGTGGACGTCATGGGCCGCATCCAGTTGGGCAAGAAGTTCTCGACCGACGAGAACGCCAAGATCGTCGCCTTCCTGAAGACGCTGACCGGTGACCAGCCGAGCTTCGCTCTGCCGATCCTGCCGCCGTCCACGGACAAGACGCCGAAGCCGCATCCCTTCGACTGACGGTTCGGGGCTGGGTGCCCTCTCCCCCCCGGGGAGAGGGTTAGGGTGAGGGGGGTGCGCTTGTGTCGGACGTGCCGCCACGCGCAACCCCCTCACCGCCCGCTTCGCGGGCACCCTCTCCCCGGGGGGAGAGGGTTGAAGATTGCCAGGGTGTTCAGGGTATCGACATGCGGTGGGGATGGAAGACGGCGGGCGGCTTTGGGGCGCTCGCGCTGGCCGGTCTGGTGGGCGTCATCGTCGGGGTGGTCGGCTGGGGCGGCTTCAACACCGCGATGGAAGCGACCAACAGCATGGAGTTCTGCGTCTCCTGCCACGAGATGCGCGACAACGTGTATGTTGAGTACAAGACCTCGCCGCACTACCAGAACGCCTCCGGCGTAAGGGCCACCTGCGCCGACTGCCACGTCCCGCGCGACTGGACGCACAAGGTGATCCGCAAGGTGCAGGCGTCCGGCGAACTGTATCACTGGCTCATCGGCTCCATCGACACCAAGGAGAAGTTCGAGGCCAAGCGCCACACGCTGGCGCGCCGCGAATGGGAGCGCATGCGGGCGACCGACAGCCAGGAATGCCGCAACTGCCATTCCTTCGGCGCCATGGACTTCCACAAGCAGACACCGAAGGCGGCCAGCGCCATGGAAGGGGCGGAGAAGGCCGGCAAGACCTGCATCGACTGCCACAAGGGCATCGCCCACAGCTTCCCCGACGTCACCGCCGGCCATCGCCAACTCTTCGCCGGTCTGTCGGGGCAGGCGAAGGCGCTGGCCCTGAAGCCCGGCGACACCGCCTACGCCCTGACCAGCCTCGCCCTCTACGGCGCGCCGCCGACCCCTGGGAGCGCCGGGGACGGCGAGATCGCCGCGGCGACGCCGGTGAAGGTCCTGGCGGCGGAGGGCGGCGCCCTGCAGGTCGAGATCACCGGCTGGCAGCGCGGAAGCTCCAGGCAGACGCTCTATGCCCAGCCGGGCAAGCGCATCACCACGGTCAAGCTGAACGCGGCGGTGGCGGGCCAGGCGGCGGTGCTGCGCCGCGTCACCGATCCGGAGACCGAACAGGAGTGGACGGAGGTCCGCCTGACCGCCTGGACCGGGGCGGGCGGCTATGCGGCGACGCTCGGCGCGCTGTGGGATTACGGCGCGCGGGTCTATGACGCCAACTGCTCGCTCTGCCACGCGCTGCACCCGCCGGGTGCGTTCGACGCGAACGCCTGGATCGGCAAGATGAACGCCATGAAGCGGCTGACCCGGCTGGACGAGGAGGAGGGCCGCCTGCTGCTGACCTATCTGCAGAGCCATGCGAAGGACGGCGCGCGATGATCGCTGCGGCGAGAACCCGAAGCTGCTAAGAGGGGTTTTCTACCACGGGCCGGCGCCGAACACGCCGCGCCCGACGGCAGACGACCACTTGAGAAAGAGGACCCCCGCGATGTCGACTCTGCACAAACAAGCCATGGAAGCGGTGCTTCAGGCCGCCTCTCACGACATCGTCGGCACGCTCCAGGAGCGTAGCATCACCGACAAGCACAGCGAGGAGGGTGACCTCGTCGTTCTCGACGTCGCGATCCTGCACGCCTACCGCATCTTCATGCGGATCTGCGAGGAGAATGGGCTGGAGGTGGACGCGGGCTATTTCGCCGACATGGCCAACGACCTTGCCGACGAGGTGGCCCAGGAGGACGACGCGGACTGATCCGGTCCCGCGCCGCCGATTCCCGCTTCTTGAGTGCCCCGGTCCCGTCCGACCCTGCTTTTTCCTTTGGCGAAGGCGGTGCGGACGGGACCGGTCGACATCCTTCACCCCTCGGGGGACCCGATGACCGACGCCCCTGACACCGTTTCCTCTCCCGACGCCTTCTCTCCCGATGTCGCGATCATCGGCGCCGGCCCGGCCGGGCTGATGGCGGCGGAGGTCATCGCCGCCGCGGGCCGCTCGGTCGCCGTCTTTGAGCGGATGCCCACCCCGGCGCGCAAGCTGCTGCTGGCCGGGCGCGGTGGGCTGAACCTGACCCATTCCGTAGCGCTGGACGCCTTCACCGCCCGCTACGGCGCGCAGGCCCCGCTGTTCGCTGAACTGCTGGCCAGCCTCTCCCCGGCGGACCTGCGCGACTGGGCGGCGGGGCTCGGGATCGAGACCTTCGTCGGCTCCAGCGGGCGCGTCTTTCCGGTGCAGATGAAGGCCTCCACCCTGGTCCGCGCGTGGCTGCACCGGCTGGAGGGGCTGGGCGTCACCCTGCACACCCGCCACCGCTGGCTCGGTTGGGACGCGTCCGGCGCGCTGCGCTTCCAGCGCGGCGACGGCACGGAGACCACCGTCGCCCCGCGCGCCACTCTGCTGGCGCTGGGCGGGGCGAGCTGGCCGCGCACCGGCTCCGACGGCGCCTGGACCGAGCTTCTCGCCGCGCGCGGGGTGGACATCGCGCCGCTGCGACCGTCCAACATGGGCTTCGAGGTGCCCTGGTCCGATCACCTGCGCGAACGCTTCGCCGGCCAGCCGGTCAAGAGCGTCGGCCTCGCCTTCGGCGACCGGCGTTTGAAGGGCGAGTTCGTCATCACCGAGACCGGCATCGAGGGCGGCGCCGTCTACGCGCTGAGCGCCCCCTTGCGCGACGCCATCGAGCGCGAGGGCTGGGCCGCCCTGACCATCGACCTGATGCCGGATCTGCTGGAGTCGGCGATTGCCAAACGGCTGCGCCGCCGCGGCGCGGAGTCGCTGTCGACCTTTCTGAAGAAGTCCCTGTCGCTGACCGGCCCGCGCGCCGCCCTGCTGCGCGAGTTCACGCCGGCGTCGGAACTGTCCGACCCGGCGGCGCTGGCCCGCCAGATCAAGGGCCTGTCGATGGTGCTGACCGGGGTGCGGCCCATCGAGCGCGCCATCTCCACCGCCGGCGGCGTCCGGCTGGCGGAGCTGGACGAGTCGCTGATGCTGACCCGCCTGCCGGGCACCTTCATCGCCGGGGAGATGCTGGATTGGGAGGCGCCGACCGGCGGCTACCTCCTCCAGGGCTGCTTCGCCATGGGCGCGCGGGCGGGGAAGGGTGTGCTGGGGTATCTGGAGGGCTGAGTCGTTGCCGGGGTTGCCCCCTCCCTAACCCTCCCCCGCTTCGCAGGGGAGGGGAATACGTCTCCCTCTCCTGCGAAGCGGGGGAGGGCCGGGGTGGGGGTAATACGCTCCGCCTCACCGCACTGGATTGCCGTAGTCGTACTGCACCTGGGGCGCGCTGCCCTTGCCGGTCAGGCTCTCGATCAGCGAGCCGATGCCGCCTGCCGCGCCTCCCGATGACCCGCGCGCCGGGGCCGCCGCCGGGGTGGCGCGGGCGGGTTCCGCAATGCCGCCGGAGGCGACATAGGCGGGGGCGCCCTCCATCCCCGGCAGGGGGCGGGGCGGGCGTCCAGCGTGGGCGTCCAGCATGAAGCCCTGCCACAGCTTGGCCGGCAGCGAGCCGCCGGTGACCCGCTTCATCTCGGCGTTGTTGTCGTTGCCCAGCCACACCCCGGCCACGAGGTCGGCGGTGAAGCCGACGAACCAGGCGTCGCGGTAGTCCTGGGTGGTGCCGGACTTGGCCGCCGCCGGGCGGTCGAGCTTCGCCGACTTGCCGGTGCCGTACTCGATGACGCCGGTCATCATGCGGGAAAGCTGCGCCGTGTGCGCCGGGTCCACCACCGGGGCGGAACCGCCGGCCTGCCGCCGGTACAGGATGTTGCCGTCGCGGTCCCGGATTTCGGCGATGGCGTAGGGCCAGACCGGCGCGCCGCGGTTGGCGATGCCGGCATAGGCGCGGGTCAGCTCCAGCAGGTTGACCTCGCTGGTGCCCAGCGCCAGCGACAGGTCCTTGCCCATGGGCGAATTGATGCCCAGCCCCGCCGCCACCCGGCGCACCCGCTCCACCCCGATGCGGTCGATGATGCGCACGGTGGCGGTGTTGGACGAATGGGCCAGCGCGGTGGCCATGGTGACGGTGCCGCGGAACTTGCCGTCGTAGTTGCCGGGGCTCCAGCCGCCGATGCGGACCGGGGCGTCCTCGACGGGGCTGTCGGGCGACCAGCCGGCCTCCAGCGCGGCCAGATAGACGAAGGGCTTGAAGGCCGATCCCGGCTGGCGCATCGCCTGGGTGGCGCGGTTGAACTCGCTGGCGTCGTAGTCCCGCCCGCCGACCAGGGCGCGCACCGCGCCGCCGGCGGTCATGGCGACCAGCGCGCCCTGGCGGGCGTTGGCGGCGGCACCGGGGCCGGACAGGATCTCCTCCAGCCGCTGCTCCGCCGCGCGCTGCAGCTTGAGGTCCAGCGTCGTGCGCACCACCACGTCGCCGTGGCCGGAGCCGACAAAGGCCGAGACCAGCTCCGTCACCCAATCGGCGAAGTAACGCCCGTCGCCGCCCGGCTTGCGCTTGGCGGAAGGCGGGGCGTTGCGCGCCGCCTCCAGCTCCTGCGCGGTGATGAAGCCGGCGTCCACCATGGCGCCCATCACGACGCGCGACCGTTCCGCCGCCTCGTCCGGGTTGGAGGATGGGGCGTAGCGCGAGGGCGCCTTCAGCAGGCCGGCGATGATCGCCGATTCCCGCAGGTCGAGCTGGGTCGCCGGCTTGCCGAAATAGGTGCGGGACGCCGCGTCCACGCCGAAGGTGCCCGCCCCCAGATAGACGCGGTTCAGATAGGCGGTGAGGATCTGGTCCTTGGTGAAGCGGTGCTCCAGCCACAGCGCCAGCATGGCTTCCTGGATCTTGCGCTTCAGCGACTTCTCGGGCGTCAGGAACAGGTTCTTGGCGAGCTGCTGGGTGATGGTGGAGCCGCCCTGCGCCGAGCGCCCGGACCGCCAGTTGACGTAGAGCGCGCGGGCCAGACCGATGGGATCGACGCCGAAATGCGAGTAGAAGCGCCGGTCTTCGATGGCCAGAACGGCATGGATCAGATGCGGCGGCAGGTCGCTCACGCCCAGCGTCGTGCCGTGCAGGTCGCCGAAGCGCGCGAACTCCGACCCGTCCGCCGCCAGCACGGTGACCGAGGCGCGCCGCTCGAATTGCGCGACCTTGGAGATGTCCGGCAGGTCCAGCGCGAACCAGGCCAGCACCGCGCCCAGCGCGATGCCGCACCACACCCCCGCGACCATCCCGGCATAGACCAGCGTGCCGAGGATCGTCCGCCGCCGCCCGCCGCCTCCGGTCGTTTTTGAAGCAGGTTTGCGCGGCGGCGGGGTGGGCTTGCGCGGCTTCTCGGCTTTCGGCTTTTCGGGCTTGGCGGGCTTTTCCGGCTTGGGCGCGCGTTTGGGAAGGCGGGGGCGCAGCGCCGGTTCCTCGCCCCGCGTCTGGATGGGGCGCGGCCCCGCAAAGAGTTCGCCCGGTCGATCGTTGCTCACGGCGCGGTCGCGGCCCCCAAGAAATCCATGCCCGATGTAATCTGTGATGGAAAGCTATACGCCGCCGCCCCGTTGCGACGAAAGAGCGCCCGCGAAAGAGATAAGATTTGTCTTAGCACCGTTGCAGATGGATGACGGGGGTGGAAGAAAAGCCGCCGCGGACTGTTGTTTCCATGAGTAAGCGTTGACGCAGCGGAGAGCCTGTTCATGTCGAAGCCCCTGACCGTTTCCATTCCTCACAAGCTCGGCCGGGACGAGGCGAAGCGGCGCGTGGCGGAGGGGGTGGGGCAGGCCCGCTCCCACCTCGCCGCGGTCGCCAGCAGCATGGACGACCATTGGACCGACGACCGCGTGGATTTCCGCGTGGTGGCGATGGCCCAGACCGTCACCGGCTTCATCGACGTGCAGGACGACAGCGTCACCGTGGAGGTGCAGCTTCCCTGGGCGCTCGGCTTGCTGGCCAACAAGGTGAAGGACCGGCTGCAGAGCAAGGGCACCCTGCTGCTGGAGAAGAAGTAGCCGCCCCTACTCGGGCTTGCCGATCAGCCTGTGCTTCTTCAGCAGCCCGCGAAGCTGGTGGTAGCCGAGCCCCAGCGCCTCGGCGGTCTGGCGCTGGTTGAAGCGGTTGCGCTCCAGCGCCGTCTCCAGCAGCCCGGACTCGAAGCGCCGCACCTGCTCCTGGAAGTCTCCGGTGGGAACCGGCGGCGCCTCCTCTTCCACGGCTGGTGACGGGACGGTCGCCGCCGGCGCGGCCGGCCGCCAAGCGGAGGCGAAGGGGTCGAGCAGGATCTCTTCCACCGGCCCCTCCGGGTCGGACGCGGCGACGGAGCGCTCCACCGCGTTGCGCAGTTCGCGCACGTTGCCCGGCCAGCCGTGGTCGAGAAGCTGCTCCAGCGCCCGCGGGGCGAAGCCGGGGAACAGGGAGCGCTCCAATTCCCGCACCATGCCCAGCGCGAAATGTTCGGCGAGCACGGGGATGTCCTCGCGCCGGGCGCGCAGCGGCGGCAGGGTCACCACGTCGAACGCCAGCCGGTCCAGCAGGTCGGCGCGGAACCGCCCGGCCTCGGCCAGCGCCGGCAGGTCGGCGTTGGTCGCCCCGATCACCCGCACGTCGACGGTCTGGGTCCGCCCGCCGACCCGCTCGATCTCGCCATACTCCACGGCGCGCAGCAGCTTTTCCTGAACGGCGGCGCTGGCCGTGGCGATTTCGTCCAGGAACAGCGTGCCGCTGTCGGCCTGCTCCACCCGCCCGATCTGCCGGCGGATCGCCCCGGTGAAGGCTCCGGCCTCGTGCCCGAACAGTTCAGAGTCGAGAAGGCTCTCGGTCAGCGCGGCGCAATTCACCTTCACGAAGGGCCGGTCCCAGCGCCGGGACAGATAATGCAGGCGGGCGGCCACCAGCTCCTTGCCGGTCCCACGCTCCCCGATGACCAGAAGGGGGCGCTCCAGCGGCGCCACACGGGAGACGTGGGCGAGGACCGCGTGGAAGGCCGGGGACTCCCCGAGCAGAGGAGGCGGGTTGGGTTGCATGGTCAAAATGGCGAAAGGTTGATGAATTTTTTTACTCTATCGCGGAAATGGCGACGGTCCAAGCTTGGCCGCCGTCCCCCCGCCCCAGAAAATCCAAGGCTTTGCGGGAGTTCCCGGCTTTGGCACGGCCATTGCGAAGAAGGGAACCAAACAAGGAGACCCGCATGAGCCACTACAGCGACTACCACCGCCGCTACACCCGCGAGGCCCGTCCGCTGGCGGCGCGTATCCGGACCTACCTGACCAGCCGCCCGACCGAGAGCTGGGCGTTCTTCGCCGCCGGCCTGCTGATCGCCACGATCCTCGGCTGACGCCATCAACGCCCGCCCACCAAGCGACCACGAACGGACACATCCCCATGAGCATCTTTTCGCGCCTGACCGACATCGTGCAGTCCAACCTCAACTCCCTGCTCGACCGCGCGGAGGACCCGGAGAAGCTGATCCGTCTGATCATCCAGGAGATGGAGGACACGCTGGTCGAGGTGCGCTCCTCCACGGTGAAGATCATCGCCGAGCGCAAGGAGATCGAGCGCCGCATCACCGACCTGCACCGCGAGCGCGACTCCTGGGACCGCAAGGCCGAGACGGCGCTGACCCACGACCGCGAGGACCTCGCCAAGCAGGCGCTGCTGGCCAAGTCGCGCGCCGCCGAGGAGGCCGACGTCCTGACCGCCCAGCTCGCCCAGGTCGAGGAGGCGCTGTCCAAGTCCAACGAGGACATCGGCCGCCTCCAGGCCAAGCTGACCGACGCCAAGAACCGCGAGAAGGCGCTGGTCGCCCGCACCAAGACGGCGGCCAACCGCGTGCGCGTCCGCTCCACCCTGCACGACGAGCGGATCAACGACGCCTTCTCCCGCTTCGAGCAGGTGGAGCGCAACCTCGACGAGCTGGAAGGCCGCGTGGAGGCCTACGACGTCGGCCGCACCAAGACGCTGACCGAGGAGATCGCGGATCTGGAGGCCGACAAGAAGGTCCAGGACGAGCTGTCCGCGTTGAAGGCCCGCGTCGCCGCGCGCCGGGGAAGCTGATCCCGCACCGGCGTCGACACTGGCCCCGGCTCTGTCTTTCCGGACAGCGGGGTTGGCGTTGAGCCCCCTCTCCCGCCGGTTTGCGGGAGAGGGGTTTCCCGAACAACAAGAAAGGCCGTCCCCCGATGAGCGGTTTCAGCTTCGTCCTCGCGGCGCTCTTCATAACCGTGGTGGCACCGCTTTGGATCATCTTCCACTACATCACCAAATGGCGCGGGCAGCGTGGGTTGTCGGCCCAGGACGAGCAGCTTCTGGCCGAACTGTGGGACATCTCGAACCGCCTGGAAGGCCGCATCCACGCGCTGGAGCGGGTGCTCGACGCGGAGTCGCCCAATTGGCGCGACAAGCTCTGAGCCTGCCGCATTCCACACTCATTCCGACCTGACGGGAGCCCGACGATGGACCGTTCTTCGCCTTACGACTCGCCCAACCCGCACCGGCTCTTCCGCGATCCGCAGCGTGGCATGGTGGGGGGCGTGTGCGCCGGCATCGCCGATTATTTCGGGTTCAAGCCTGCATTGGTGCGGCTGGCTCTGGTGCTGGGCCTGTTCTTCTTCATGCCGCCGGTGATCCTCGCCTACGTGATCGCGGTGCTGGTCCTGCCGGTCAAGCCACCGGCGGTCTACCGCAATCCGGAGGAGGAGGCCTTCTGGCGCGGCGTGTCGATCAAGCCCGACCGCACCCTGGCCGGCTTGACGCAACGCTTCCGCGATTTCGAAAAGCGCGTCGGGAACCTGGAAGCGCATGTCGCTTCCAAAGAGTACGAACTCAACCGCGCGATCCGCAACCTGGACCGCTGACGGCAGCCCCGGAACGCCTCCGGGGCAAAGCCGCCGCCTGACCGCAGCGCCGCCTGTCGCGGCGCCGGAGGTTAGCGCCGACGGCGGTTCCGGCTGCGCACACGCACCGGCTTCATGGCCGGGCGGGCGGCAGCGAGGCCGGCGAGGGCCGCAGCCATCGCTCCAACGAGCACGACCAGATCGAGATCCATCATGGCTCCTCCGCTTGACCCGATCAGAATGACGCAACTGTGAAGGACATGGTAGCGAAAAGAGGTGACAGCAACCGTCCGTCCGGCAGATGACCGCCACCGGGGCTCCCCCAAACGGGGAAGCCTATCCGTCCGGGCCGTCAATCGAGGTAAGGCCTCACCGAAAGAATGGAGAAGCCCTTGTGCTCGGGATGGCGGGCGTTGGTCTTCTCCCGCGCCTTCGTCTCGTCCAGTCCCCAGACCAGAAAGCGACGGCCCCTCTTCCAACGGTCCAGCGCCGTCTTCTCCAAGCCGCCGGTGACGCGCGCGCCATAGTCGGCGTGGGCCACCGTCACCACCCATCCAGCATCCGCCGGTGTCCGCCGGTCGTCCAGGACATAGACGCGCCGGTCCTCCGCGTCCGCCGCCGCCAGACGCTGCTCCAGGTCCTCGCAGGCCAAGTCGATGGATGCCTTGCGGCGCCGCGCCGCGCGCAGCTCCCGCGCCTGGTCCAGCGTGGCGCGGGCAAGGCGTTTGAGGCGTTCCACCTGGGCATGGCGACGGGCCGCGGCGTTGACGATGCGATCCTCCGCCGTCCGGAGCTGCCGCCGCGCCGACAGGAGCGAGGCCGCCAGCGTCGCCACGCCGACCAGTGCGGAGAAGAGATACAGCGTCGATGGATGGCCCACGGCGCCCTCAACTCGCAATCGCCAGGGGGAGGGGATCGCCCGACCCGGCTTTGCCCTGGCTGGCGCCCGTCCTGCCGGTCGTGATCGACGCGTCCTGAAGCGTTTCCTGAATCCGCAACACCACATAGCCGAAGGCGGGCGGGTAGCGCCGCTCGATCTCGGCGCGGGCCACCGGCACGGTGCGCGCCCACACCTCGACCGTCTGGGGCCGTGCCCAGCCGGAGTCGATGAAGGCGTGCTGCGCCTGCTGGTTGGCGCCGCCGCCGACATATTTGTTCGCGACCTGCGCGATGTAGCAGGGCGTGCCGGCGACCTCCTCACCGATCAGCCGCCGGAACTCATCGCCGCGGTGCTGAAGGTCGCGCAGGCGCTGTTCCAGCGTCTGACGGCGGCGCGTGGCGTCGCCGATGTCCTGCTCGGCCTTGCGCAGCGCGTCGATGCGCTGCGTCTTGCGCGCCTCGAACCCGGCTTCCAGTTTAGCGCGGCGGGCGATGGTGTCCTGCAGGCGGCCGGTGCCGAGCCGCCGCTCGATCGCGCGCTCGCCCAACAGGGCTGCCGCCTTGCCAATGCCGAAGCCCAGCCCGGCCAAGGCGAGCGCCAGGAACAGCGCCTGACCATAATCGTTCCACATGGCTGAGACCCTGATCCCCCGAAAAGAACCGGAGCGGAAGCGGCCCGGAGCCGGTTCGCCGCTTTCACCGTCTCATGGTGTCGAGAATGGAGGAGCGGTAATCCACGCCCTTTGGACCTGCAACGCCTAAGTGCAGGGCGAATGAAGTTTGCAAACTTCGTTCACGTCAGGGAAATTTTCGTATCCGCTCTGTTTCCGCATTGTGTGCGGACCGCAAGAAAGCGGTTTTATGTTTTCACAAACCGCATCCGCCATGGCGGCGCATCATGAACAGGGCGGCGGATGCGGCTCGTCGGCCACGCACACGCGGTCCCGTCCGGCCAGCTTGGCCTCGTAGAGCGCGGCGTCGGCGCGGCGCAGGGTCAGTTCGATGGAGGGCTCCGCGGCGCTCCACTCGGCCACGCCCAGGCTGGCGGTGATGGGGATGGCCCGGCCGTCGGTCACCACCGGGCTTCCGGCGATGGCGGCGCGCACCCGCTCGGCCACGATGCGCGCCCCGGCAAGGTCGGTCTCGGGCAGCAGGGCGACGAACTCCTCCCCGCCGAAGCGGGCGAGTTGGTCCGAGGTGCGCAGGGCCTCGCGGGCGCGGACCACCACCGTGCGCAGCGCCTCGTCCCCGGCGGCGTGGCCGTGGCCGTCGTTGACCGCCTTGAAGTTGTCGAGATCGAGCAGGAAGACGCTGAGCCGCCGCCCGTGCCGATGCGCCCGTCCCAGTTCCGCCGCGGCGAGGTCCAGGAAATGCCGGCGGTTCCACACGGCGGTCAGCGGATCGACGGTGGCCAGCCGCTCCAGCTTGGCGTTCGCCGCCTCCAGCGCCCGGGTGCGTTCGGCGACGCGGGCCTCCAGCGTCTCGTTGGCCTCGCGCAGCCGCTCATACAGGCTGACGTTGGCGAAGCTGATGGCGATCTTGGAGGCGAACACCTCGACCAGCCCACGGTCCACATCGTCCAGCGGACGATCGGTGTGAATCCAGGCCGCCACCTCATGCCCGTCCGGCACGCGGATGAACAGGGTCGTCTCGTTGGGGCCGTAATGGCTGCGGCGGCTGTGGAAGGCGTCGGTGATGCGCTCGGCGAGGGCCGGCGGGATCACGGCTCCGGTCGGCGACGCGGTCTGCCCGGCCGCCTCGGCGTAGCAGCCGGCCCCGGCCAGCACGTAGAAGGCGCCGTCCGGCAGCGGCCGGCCGGTCGCGCCGCGCTGGGCGCACAGGATGGCGTCGGGCTTCACCCGCAGGAAGGCGGACAGCTGGGTCAGCACCCCGGCCGCGAACTGCTGCATGCAGCGCAGTTCGAACAGACGGTCGGTGGACTGGATGATCTGCTGAAGCCCGCGGCGGTTGGTCTCCAGCGCCACGATGTCGGCGTAGGCGCGCAGGGCCGCGACGACGGAGGTGAACAGCTTCTTCGCCGTCAGCTCCGCCTTGGACTTGTAGTCGTTGATGTCGTAGGCGAGGACCACGTCCTCCTCCGGCGCCTGTCCCGGCTGGCCGGTGCGCAGGATGATGCGGATGGCGTTGTTGTTGAGATCCTCGCGGATGGTGCGGACGAGCCGCAGCCCCGCGTCGTCCGTCTCCATCACCACGTCCAGCAGGATGATGGCGACGTTGGGCGTGCAGCGCAGGACGGCGGCCGCCTCGCCTGCCGACAGGGCGCTGACGAGCGACAGGCGCCGCCCCTTGTAGCGCAGACCCCCCAAAGCCAGCCGGGTGACCGCGTGAACCTCCGGATCGTCGTCGGCGATCAGCACGATCCACGGCTCCGCCCCGTCTTCGGGCGGCGGCGGTTGGTCGTCGTCTGCGAACAGAAGGTCGGTTTCCATGCTGTGCGTTCCGCCCGTCCTGCCCGTCCGTTCAGCCTGCCCGTCCGTTCGGCCTGTTGCCGGCCAACAACCGGTTCCCGGCGGTGCCGGTCAGGGTTTGCCACGCGGATTGCTGCCATTCAGCGGTAACCGATGCAACTTCACCTGCGCAACGGGTTCGTTATCCTTATGGAATGAATTTCGTCCTTTCGCAACCGTCGGTCCGCGGTATGTCGTTTGACCACGATCAAAGCGGGCGGCGGCGGCGGGCGGCAAACTGCGTTGAAACGGGGTGGCCGCAAGCCATCTTTCCGCGAGGCTGTGGAGCGGGTGTTGCGAATGTTGGATCGTCGGATGTTTCTCACGGCCATGGGGGCCAGCCTGACGGTGGGCGCCCTGGCCATCGCGGTGCGCAGCCTGGCCGGCACGGTCCCCGCCTCGGCGTCCACCAGCGCGGCGAAGCCGGAAGTGATGGTGTGGAAATCGCCGACCTGCGGCTGCTGCGGCGGCTGGGTGGACCACATGCGGGCCGCCGGCTTCCCGGTGACCGTGCAGGAGGTCGACGATGTGGAGCCGGTGAAGATGCGCCTCGGCGTGCCTGCCCGGCTCCAGTCCTGCCACACCGCCCTGGTCGGCGGCTATGCCCTGGAAGGCCATGTGCCCGCCGACAGCGTGCAGCGGCTGCTGCGCGAACGCCCGGCGGCGGTCGGCCTCGCCGTTCCGGGCATGCCGCAGGGCTCGCCGGGCATGGAAACCGGGGTGAAGGATCCCTACGACGTCGTCCTGTTCGGTGCGGCGGGCGGCGACAGCGTGTACGAGCGGCGCTGACCCTTCCGGGATAAGCCTGATAACCGGCGCCCTCGGGCCTTGCCCTTCCGTTCCTTGCTTCCAGCGGCTGGCCTTGCCAAGGCGCGACCGCGCTTGGCGGAACGGAGGGAACGGCGTGACCACGGCATTCGATCTTGCCATCATCGGCTGGCTGAACGGCTACAGCCGCGCCAGCATGGCGGCGGACAAGACCATCTATGTCATCGCCCAAAGCGACCTGCTGAAGGGCGGCGTGCTGATGGCGCTGCTGTGGTGGTGCTGGACCCGGCGCAGCGGGCGGCTGATCGGGCCGGACCTTTATTCGGTGAAGACCATCGCCGGGGCGCTGCTGGCCATCGCCATTGGACGCGGGATGCAGAACTTCCTGCCGATGCGCCTGCGCCCGGTCCATGATCCGGAGTTGGGCTTCGTTGTTCCGTATGATGTGAACGCCTGGGCGGTCGATGGCTGGAGTTCCTTTCCCAGCGACCACGCCGTGCTGTTCTTCGCTCTGGCCGCGGCCCTGTGGTGGTCGAACCGGCTGGTCGGGGCCTTCGCCTTCCTGTGGACGCTGGTGGTGATCTGTTTGCCGCGCGTCTATCTGGGGCTTCACTTCCCGACGGACATCCTGGCCGGCGGGGTGGTCGGTGTCCTCATCATGGCGGCGGTGCTGGCCGTTCCGGTGCCGGAGCGCCTGAGCCGCCGCGTCCTCGATTGGCAGGACACCCAACCGGGGATCGTTTACGCGTTGGCCTTCCTGGTGACCCTTCAGATGGCGACGTTGTTCGCCAACGCCCGGCGGCTGATCGAGGGGGCGATGACCGTCCTTCTGGGCTCGTGATGCGGTGCAGCGAAAAAATGCCGGTCGATGGAAAAAAGCTCTTGCCGGGCTTGGCCGACCCGCCTATAACCCGGCTCCCACGACGCCGGGGCCGCTGAGAAGCGCGACGGCGGCAAGGGAACAGAAGATAAGGCGAAGTAACGTCGAGCCAACGTGAAAACAAAGGCTTGACAGAACAAGTCGAAGCTTCTAGATAAATCGCCCCGACGCGCCGCACCGGACTCCGGTGACGCAGCGCGGGACGGGCAGCGGTCCTCGACGAGGATCGCGGGATCTTGGATATCGTTGATACCGTGTTGTGAGAAGGGATGCGCAGGCGGCGGTTTTGACCGTTGGCCGCGGACCGGTTCCGGAAGGGACTGGCATCGCGGGTCGCTTGAGCATCTCGGTCAAGCAGTAAGAGACGAACAGTTTCGAAGGCTTGGGTGAGGTCGCGTTGAGCGGCCCTGTCAAGTGGATGCGGTCTTCGGACCGCTGTCCAGCTTGAACCTGAGAGTTTGATCCTGGCTCAGAACGAACGCTGGCGGCATGCCTAACACATGCAAGTCGAACGAAGGCTTCGGCCTTAGTGGCGCACGGGTGAGTAACACGTGGGAACCTGCCTTTCGGTTCGGGATAACGTCTGGAAAC
>NZ_JBFUHT010000024.1:0-100170 GCF_056402275.1 Azospirillum sp. P4_B5 | reverse complement strand
TCTCGGTTGATGGTCGTCAAGCAACCTCAACTTAGCCGAAGAGCACGGTGACCGCCCGCTCCCGGACGGCTGGCCCGCCTGCGCCAGCTATGGGGAGCGCTCCGGCGGGCCAGCCTCACGTCTCAGACACCACTCGGCGGGACACGGCCCCTTCCAGCATCCCGCGCGCCTTTGAGTCGAGTTGCTTGAACACATCGGCGGCGGCGCCGTTCAAGGCCTGCCCAAGCTTGCTCAGGGAAACGGCATCCGTCTTTTCGCCGCTCCCGACGCCTGAGGATTGATGCCCGGAGGAACCGGTTCCGGACTGTACAGGCTTCCAGTATCCGGTGGCGGACAGAGGAAGAGAGGAGCTGATTGTGCCGTTGTTCATCGGTCCGCCTCCTTAATTGTCGCCCATCATTCTCGGGTATCCATATGGAGGAAAATAAAAACTAGTTTCCAGTCAATGATCACTAGATTTCTTGCAATATTATGGTGGCATTGATTGATGTGATTGGCCGCTCTTTCATAAGGCGAGATTATAGAGGATGTTATTTGGATTTGACGCGATGGATCTGTGAAGGGCTTGGCAGTGGAAGACGTGAGCCTATCGGTAATCGAAGGCCCCCTTGCCGATCAGACGACGGACGACGTCGCCGAAGGCGGCGAACGGACTCAGGTTGATGCCGAGATCGGCGATCTTCTTTGACGCATCGTCGCCGCCATCCTGAATGGCGAGGAAATAGGCGTTGGCCTGAGCATTCCTGCCGGTCGCCGAGGAGGGCGATGCCGAAGGTTTGTCGACGCGGATCGGGGAGTTGTCCGGCTGTGTCTGGGGGTCGGCCCGACGCTGGCCGCGTTGAAGGAGGGGCGTTCCGCCAAGTGCGCGGCTGGCGGCCTCCGAATCGAGATCGACGGCGGCAACATCGACCCCGGACTGCGCGAAGCCGACGCGTTTCAGGCGCGCGGTCAAACCCTTCGCCACGTCTTCGCCGGTCAGGGTGCCGGCGCGCACGGCGTCATCCAGTTTCCGGCGGTCCTCGTCGCCCAGCGCCTCGTTGAACATGGTGAGGGCGTTGCCTTTCAGGGCGGTTGCAAGGGCGCTGAGATCCACGCTGTCGCTGGCTCCGCCATTCCGGACGGTCGTCGTGGTGACGGAAGGTGTCGATGTGTTCGTTGAGCGCGCTGCTGATCCAGCTCCGATATATGCGGGAACATCGGCGGGCGATGTGACGCCTGTGGGAGCCATTGGAAAACTCCATTGATCGATGGCCGAGGCCGTCGTGGAAAGAAATAGATACTATTGACCTTTTGATTTATGAATTTGAGCGAAGATTAATAATGAAATATTAAAGTTCGAACCCTAAGTATTTGTGCACCTAATGAGCTATGCGAATACTGGAGTATGGGGTGACCGGTTGGCGGCCAGGCTCGCGTCGAAAGGTGACAGTTGGCGCCCCGCTAAGAATTTGGCGAAATCAAACTGATAAGGGAGATTGGCGGCGGGCCGAAAAAGCGGCGAATGTGCGCCAACCCAAGAAAGGACGAGCCCCGCCACTCATGCGGGGACACACGGACGGGCCTGCTGATTTCGTGCGGGTCATACCGCGAGGTTTGCGGTTAGGGTGCGACCTTTCCCCGCATGTTGGAGCGCAATGATGTGGAACACGTCCCGCTGGCGGAGCGCCGCCCTGTCCGCCCTTTTCCTGTTGGGGCTGGGCACCTCCGCCGAAGCGGCTGAGCCGGTCAAGGTTAAGGTGTTTGTCGGCGCCATGTTCGAGATCGGCAAGAACACCGGCGACCGCGCCGGCGAGTTCCAAAACTGGTACGAGCGCTACTGGCAGTCCGCCGAGCCGATCGCCGTGAAGGGCGCGCTGAACCCCGTCTACTGCAACGCCGACGGCGTCTGCGGCGCAGTTCTGGGCATGGGCAAGGTCAGCTCCTCCGCCTCCATGCAGGCGATCCTGCTGAACCCGCAGCTCGACCTGTCGCAGGCCTATTTCATCATCTCCGGCGTGGCCGGCACGCCGCCGTCGCGCGGCACCATCGCCGAGGTCAACTGGGCAACCTGGTTGGTGGATTACGACCTGGGCCACCGCTGGGCGCCGGAAGAGGGCAAGCCGGGCGAGCCGACTTTCATGCCGCGCAAGGGCTACGAGTCCGTCCGCCTGTTCCAGTTGAACCCGGCCCTGGTCTCCTGGGCAATGAAGCTGACCGGCGACACGCCGCTGAAAGATTCCGACAGCGCCCGCGCCTACCGCCAGCGCTACCCGCAGGACGCCGCCCGGCGAGCGCCCTTCGTCGGCACCGGCACGCACATGACCGGCGACACCTTCTTCCACGGCCCCGGCATGTCCGAGCAGGCGCAGTACATCGCCAAGCTCTACGGCGCCGACGATTACGTCATCACCGAGATGGAGGCCGCGGCGATCACGCTGGTCATCAAGCGCACGCTGGGCTCCGACCGGGTGATGAGTCTGCGCGGCGCCGTGAACTTCGACCAGGGCAACCCCAAGGAGACCACGCTGGAGCATCTCGACCCGAAGCCGGGCGAGACCGCCGGGGGCTTCGCCGAGACGGTGGAGAATGTGGCGCTGGTCGGCGCGCGCATGACCGATCACATCGTGTCCCATTGGGACCAGTGGCAGGCGGGCGTTCCGGCCCTTCCGGCCCAGTAACCCGAAGGCCCGGCCCTTTTGGCTGACTGGACATGCTCCGGCCCGGCTCCCAGTTTCCATTGGGGTGGGAAACGGGTCCGGAGGTGTCCCATGGATGAAGCGCTGGTGATTCGCGACGCGCGCCCGTCGGACGCGGTGGGCATCGCCAAGGTCCACGTCGCCACTTGGCAATCCACCTATCCGGGCCTCGTCCCCGACACCTATCTCGTCAACCTGTCGGAAGCCGCCGCGGCGATGCGCTGGCACAACGCCGTCCAGGCGCACGGGCCGGGGCAGGGCGCCCTCGTCGTCGTGGACGGCGCGGATTCGGTGGTGGGATTCGCCACCTACGGCGGGCGCCGCATTCCCGTGGAGGGGTACGAGGGGGAATTCTACGCCCTCTACCTGCTGGACGAGGCGCAGGGGCTGGGGGTGGGGCGCCGCCTGATGGCGACCATGGCCGAGCGGCTCCAGGAGGGCGGCAAGCGCACCGCCGTGGTCTGGTGCCTGCGCGAGAATCCGGCCCGCTGGTTCTACGAACGGCTGGGCGGTGTCCGCGTGGCGGAACGGCCCATCCGCTTCGCCGGGAAGGAGTTGGTGGAGATCGCCTATGGCTGGCGCGACCTCGCCCCGCTTGCACGCTTGTCCGCGGGGCCTGAAATGCGGTAGTCAGGGGCTTGTCCCCCCGCATCAGGTTGTCGTCCATGTCCGCCGAGCGCGTTCTCATCCTCGATTTCGGGTCGCAGGTGACCCAGCTCATCGCCCGCCGCGTCCGTGAAGCCGGCGTTTACTGCGAAATCCACCCGTTCAGCATGAGCGAGGAGCGGATTCGCGACTACGCGCCGAAGGCGATCATCCTGTCGGGCAGCCCGGCCTCCGTCACCGAAGAGAACGGGCCGCGCGCGCCGGAGGTGGTCTTCACGCTGGGCGTTCCGGTCCTAGGCATCTGCTACGGCCAGCAGACGATGTGCCACCAGCTCGGCGGCACCGTGTCGGGCTCCGACCACCGCGAGTTCGGGCGCGCCTTCATCGAAGTGAAGCAGACCTGCGCGCTGTTCGACGGGCTGTGGGATGTGGGTTCGCGCGAGCAGGTATGGATGAGCCACGGCGACCGCGTCACCGCCCTGCCGGACGGCTTCCAGGCCGTGGCGGTCAGCGACGGCGCGCCCTTCGCCGCCATCGCCGACGACGCCCGCCAGTTCTACGGCGTGCAGTTCCACCCGGAGGTCGTGCACACCCCGCACGGCGCGCAGCTTCTGTCGAACTTCGTGCACCGCGTTGCGGGCCTGAAGGGCGACTGGACGATGGCCGCCTTCAAGCAGCAGGCCATCGAGAAGATCCGCGCCCAGGTCGGCAGCGGCAAGGTGATCTGCGGCCTGTCGGGCGGCGTCGATTCCTCGGTGGCCGCCGTGCTGATCCACGAGGCCATCGGCGACCAGCTCACCTGCATCTTCGTCGACACCGGCCTGATGCGCGCCGGCGAGGCGGAGGAGGTGGTGACGCTGTTCCGCGACCACTACAACATCCCGCTGGTGCACCGGAACGCGTCCGACCTGTTCCTGGGCAAGCTGGCCGGCGTCACCGACCCGGAGCAGAAGCGCAAGATCATCGGCGGCCTGTTCATCGAGGTGTTCGACGAGGAGAGCGCCAAGGTCGGCGGGGCGCAGTTCCTGGCCCAGGGCACGCTGTACCCCGACGTGATCGAAAGCGTGTCCTTCACCGGCGGCCCGTCGGTCACCATCAAGTCGCACCACAACGTCGGCGGCCTGCCGGAGCGCATGAAGCTGAAGCTGGTCGAGCCGCTGCGCGAGCTGTTCAAGGACGAGGTCCGGGCGCTTGGCCGTGAACTCGGCCTGCCGGCCGCCTTCATCGGGCGCCACCCCTTCCCCGGTCCCGGCCTCGCCATCCGCGTTCCCGGCGAGATCACCCCGGAGAAGCTCGACATCCTGCGCAAGGCCGACACGGTCTATCTGGAGGAGATCCGCAACGCCGGCCTCTACGACGCGATCTGGCAGGCCTTCGCGGTGCTGCTGCCGGTGCGCACCGTGGGCGTGATGGGCGACGGACGGACCTACGACCATGTGCTGGCTCTGCGCGCGGTGACCTCCACCGACGGCATGACGGCCGACTGGTACCCGTTCCCGCACGATTTCCTGGCCCGCGTGTCGAGCCGCATCGTCAACGAGGTCCGCGGCGTCAACCGCGTCGTCTACGACATCACCTCGAAGCCGCCGGGGACCATCGAGTGGGAGTGATCCGCGACGATCGCTGTCGATAAGGGTTGAACATGGAAGGCCGTCAGGAGCCGCAAAGCTCCTGGCGGCTTTTTTATGCGCAATCAGAGCTTGGAACGGTCCGGTGGAGGCGGCTCGAACGCCCTTGTGAGAGCGATGCTGTGACAAAACCCTCGGCGGCATAAGAACAATTTATATATGTAAATTATGGAGTTAGAAATCTAGTTAATAAGTAGATTTTATTTGACAGGACGCCCCGGGATTGGTGTGATCGAGGTGCAAATCAACCTTGGTGACGCCATTTCGGGAGGCTTCGATGACAGCGGGTGTGAAACGGGTTGGGTCCACCGCAAGACGGGCTTTTCTCGGCATGACCTTGGCGGCGGGCGTGGCCCTCCTTTCCTCCGGTGGCGCGCGGGCCGAGGCGACGGATCTGACCATCGCCATCCAGTACGGGTTGGGCTACCTGCCGCTGATGATCGCCAAGAACCAGGGGCTGATCGAAAAACACGCCGAGGAGCAGGGAGTCGGACCGCTCAAGGTCAACTGGCTGGTGTTGAACGGCGGGGTCGCCGCCAACGACGCGCTGCTGAGCGGCAACGCCCATATCGTCTCCGCCGGCATCGCGCCACTGCTGACCGTCTGGGACAAGACGCGCGGCGGTATCGGCGTGAAGGCCATCTCGGGGCTGGACTCCTCGGCCTACTGGCTCAACAGCAACAACCCGAACGTCCGCAGCATCCGCGACCTGACCGACAAGGACCGCATCGCGGTGCCGGCGGTGAAGGTCTCCATCAATTCGGTCATTCTCCAGATCGCCGCGGAGAAGGAGTTCGGGCCGGGTCACCAGTATGACTTCGAGCCGCTGACCACGACGCTCAGTCCGCCGGACGCCACCGCGGCGCTGGTTTCCGGCAAGACGGAAATCACCGGCCACATCACCAGCCCGACCTACGGGTCGCAGCAACTCGCCCACCCGAACGTCCACCGCATCCTGAACTCGCGCGACGTGATCGGCGAGGCGACGCTGGTGCTGTCCTACGCCACGCAGAAATTCTACGACGAGAACCCGAAGCTCACCGCCGCTGTGGTGAAGGCGTTGGGTGACGGCTTTGCGCTGATCAAGCACGACAAGGCCGAGGCCGCCCGCATCTATTTGGCGGAGGAGCGCAGCAGGCTGACCCAGGACGAGGTCGTGGCGCTGCTGAGCAATCCGGACATCAGCTATTCCCAGGTCCCGCACAACACCGGCGTGATCGCCGAGTTCATGCACCGTGCCGGCTCGATCAAGACCAAGCCGGCCTCGTGGAAGGACTACACCTTCCCGGTCCTGCACAGCGAAGCGGGGAGCTGACCTGACGCCGGTCTTTCACTTTCTGCCCTTTCACCGTCTGCCCGTCATTCCTTACATCATAACGGAGCCTGACCGATGAGCCTTCCCAACGGTTTCGACATCAAGCCCATCAACGGCAACATCGGCGCCGAACTGCGCGGCGTCACCCTCTCCGGCGATCTGCACCCGGCGGTGCTGAAGGCGATCCAGGACGCCGTTTACGAGCACAAGGTGATCTTCGTTCGCGATCAGCACCACATCGACGACGCCCGGCAGGAGGCGTTCGGGCGGCTGTGGGGCAATCTGGTCGGCCATCCCACCGTCCCGTCCCTGAGCGGGACCGAAGGCATCCTGGACGTGGACGGGTCGCGCGGGGAGCGCGCCAGTTCCTGGCACGCCGACATCACCTTCCTCGGTGACTACCCCAGCATCACCATCCTGCGCCCGCATGAGCTGCCGGACCGCGGCGGCGACACGCTGTGGGGCAACACGGCGGCGGCCTACGCCGAATTGCCGAAGCCGTTGCGCGAACTGGCCGACGGGCTGCGGGCGATCCACACCAACCAGTACGATTACGTGGGCGACCGCGGAAACGTCCGCGAGGACGGGCTGAAGCGCTTCAATGAGGTCTTCACCGCCACCGTCTATGAGACGGAGCATCCACTGGTTTCCGTGCATCCGGTCACCGGCGAACGCACCTTGCTGGTCGGGCATTTCCTGCAACGGCTGATCGGGTTCGGCACCTCCGATTCCAACCGGCTGATCGGCATCTTCACCGACCACGCCACCCGTCCGGAAAACACGGTGCGCTGGCACTGGTCGCCGGGCGACGTGGCGATCTGGGACAACCGCGCCACCATCCACCGCGCTGTGGATGATTACGGAGACCGCCCTCGCGTCGTCCGCCGCACGACCGTGGCCGGCGACGTGGTGGTCGGCGTCGATGGACGCCCCAGCGTGACCCGTGTGCTCGGCCGCAAGCCGAGCCTCGCCGCCTGACGTTATGCCGGGACCGGCGCGGGGCCACGTTCCCCGTGTCGGTTCCGCGTTTCCATGCGTTAATATAACGTACTAATAATGTATTTTTATGCGATTTTCCCCTATTGAATAACTTGTGGAATCGTGATGTCATTTTCCTACTAGAGATTAGGTAAAATGATTGGAGGTTCGTATGGTCAAGCCTGGACGTGTCATCCGCCGCGCGCTCTGCGCCCTGGCCGGGCTGGGGCTCGCCGCCGCAGCGCTGGCCGGTCCGGCGGCGGCGGAAGGCCGGATACGGATCGCCGAACAGTATGGGCTGGGCTATCTGCCGCTGCATGTGCTGCGCCACCAGAAGCTGATCGAGAAGCACGGCAAGGAACTGGGGCTCGACGTCAATGTGGAGTGGGTGCAGCTCTCCGGCGGTGCGGCGATGAACGACGCGCTGCTGTCGGACAGCATCGATCTGGGGTCGGCGGGCGTCGGTCCGCTGCTGACCATCTGGGACCGCACCAAGGGCAACGCCAACGTCAAAGCCATCGCCGCCCTGAACAGCATGCCGCTGTTCCTGACCACCACCAACCAGACCGTCAAGACGCTCAAGGACTTCACCGACAAGGACAAGGTCGCCCTGCCGGCGGTGAAGGTCGGCGTCCAGGCCCGCGTGCTCCAGATGGCCGTGGAGAAGGAATTCGGGGAGGGGAGGTTTGATGCGCTCGACAAGCTGACCGTCTCGCTGCCGCACCCCGACGCCACCGCCGCCCTGCTGTCCGGCTCGTCGGAGATCACCGGCCACATCTCCGGCCCGCCGTTCCAGTACCAGCAGCTGCGAGACCCGAAGATCCACAAGGTCTTCAGCTCCTACGACGTGCTGGGCGGACCGCACACCTTCAACCTCATCTGGGCGAAGGAAGCCTTCCGGACCAAGAATCCCAAGACCTATCAGGCCTTCCTGGGCGCGCTGAAGGAGGCGATGGACGTCATCAACGCCGACCATTCGGCGGCGGCGGACATCTATCTGGCGCAAAACCGGGGTGATCTCGACAAGGCCTTCGTCGTCAGCATCCTCGACGACCCGGACAACCAGTTCACCGTCGCCCCCGCCCGCGTCGGCGCCTTCGCCGACTTCATGCACAAGGTCGGCGCCATGAAGAACAAGCCGGCTTCCTGGAAGGACCTCTTCTTCGAAGACCTGCACGGCGAAACCGGGAGCTGAGCCGATGAACGCCTTCACCTATCCCGACACCGTGGACACCGCCAACGTGTCCGAACGCCCGCTGTTGGACGTGGCCGGCGTGACGCTCCAGTACAAGACGCGCCGCCATCTGGTGACCGCCACCTACCGCGTCGATTTCCAGGTGTTCCAGGCGGAACGCTACGTTCTGCTGGGTCCGTCCGGCTGCGGCAAGTCCTCGCTGCTGAAGGCGGTGGGCGGCTTCCTTCAGCCGGTGGAGGGCGCCATCCGCCTGAACGGTCGCGCGGTGACCGGGCCGGGGCCGGACCGCATGATGGTGTTCCAGGAGTTCGACCAGCTTCCGCCCTGGAAGACGGTGAAGCAGAACGTCATGTTCCCGCTGCTCGCCAGCGGCAAGGCCACGCGCCGGGAGGCGGAGGAGAAGGCGCTGGACTGCATCGCGCGGGTGAACCTGTCCAAGTTCGCCGACGTGCATCCGCACATGCTGTCGGGGGGGATGAAGCAGCGCGTCGCCATCGCCCGCGCCATGGCGATGGAGCCGGACATCCTGCTGATGGACGAGCCCTTCGCGGCGCTCGACGCGCTGACCCGCCGCAAGATGCAGGAGGAACTGCTCCAGCTCTGGGACGATCTGCGCTTCACCGTGCTGTTCGTCACCCACTCCATCGAGGAGGCGCTGGTCGTCGGCTCGCGCATCCTCGTGCTGTCGCCGCATCCCGGGCAGGTCAAGGCGGAGCTGAACTGCGACGGCTACGACCACTTCGCGGTGGGCAGCCCGGCGTTCCAGGACACGGCTCGGCGCATCCACACCATGCTGTTCGCCGACGAGGTTGAAACGGTGAAGGGGCCGCGTTCATGACCGGCCTGTCGCTTGCTCCGCGAGGCCGCCGTGTGCCCCCCATCCGCCCGGAGTATGAACGGACGGTCGCGACCACCGGCCCCATCGGGGACGTCGCCCGACCGCTGTCCCTATGGGAGCGGATCGGCAACGTCACCGCGCTCCGCCGCTTCGCCGTTCTGACCGCGGTGGCGCTGCTCTGGCAGATCGCCGCGACGTGGCAGAACAACCCGCTGATGTTCCCCACCTTCGTCGCCACCGTCACGGCGCTGTGGGAGGCGATCTGGCGGGAGAACCTGCTGTCGATGGCCTGGGTGTCGCTGTCGGTTCTGCTGAAGGGCTACGCCATCGCCGTGGTGCTGGCCGTGCTGCTGACCAGCTTCGCGGTGTCCACGCGCATCGGCAACGATGTGCTGTCCACCCTGACCTCGATGTTCAACCCCCTTCCGGCCATCGCGCTGCTGCCCATCGCCATGCTGTGGTTCGGGCTGGGGGCGGTCAGCCTGACCTTCGTGCTGGTCCACGCCGTGCTGTGGCCTCTGGCGCTGAACACCCACGCCGGCTTCACCTCGGTGTCGGAGACGCTGCGCATGGCCGGGCGGAATTACGGGCTGAGCGGGATCCGCTACGTCGTCACCCTGCTGATCCCGGCGGCCTTTCCGGCGATCCTGACCGGGCTGAAGGTCGGCTGGGCCTTCGCCTGGCGCACGCTGATCGCGGCGGAGCTGGTGTTTGGCGTCTCGTCGGGCAAGGGCGGGCTGGGCTGGTTCATCTTCCAGAACCGCAACGAGCTGTACATCGACAAGGTGTTCGCCGGGCTCGTCACCGTCATCCTGATCGGCCTCGTCGTCGAGAACGTCGTCTTCCGCTGGATCGAGACCCACACCGTCCGCAAGTGGGGAATGGTCCGCTAGCAATCAAATCCCCTCTCCCGGGGCGGGAGAGGGGATTCTTGAGCAAGGAAATCCATCCGTGCCTTTCGACAGCAACCTGACCACCGAGCGCCCGACCTTCGTCACGCATCTGGAATGCGCCTACACCGGCGAGCGGTACGAGGCCGACACCGTCCACAACCTGTCCAAGGCGGGCAAGCCGCTGCTGGTCCGTTACGACCTGGAAGGGGTGCGCGGCGCGCTGACCAAGGACGCGCTGGCCGAACGCCCGCAGGACCTGTGGCGCTACCGCGAGTTGCTGCCGGTGCGCCGGGTGCAGGACATCGTCAGCCTGGGCGAGGCCGTCACACCGCTGGTCCCACTCCCCAAGCTTGCCGCGAAGCTGGGGGCGGCGGAACTGCTGGTGAAGGACGAGGGGCGTCTGCCCACCGGCTCTTTCAAGGCGCGCGGGCTGGTCATGGCGGTGTCCATGGCGAAGGCCTTCGGCATCGCGCACATGGCCATGCCGACCAACGGCAACGCGGGCGCGGCGCTGGCCGCCTACGCGACGCGGGCGGGCATCAAGACGACGATCTTCTGCCCGGAGGACACGCCGGAGGTCAACGTCTCGGAAATCGAACTCCAGGGCGCCACCGTCTACCGTGTCAACGGGCTGATCGACGACTGCGGCAAGATCGTCGGGGAGGGCAAGGCCAAGGCCGGCTGGTTCGACGTCTCCACCCTGAAGGAGCCCTACCGGATCGAGGGCAAGAAGACCATGGGTCTGGAGCTGGCCGAGCAGCTCGGCTGGGAGGTGCCGGACGTCATCTTCTACCCGACCGGCGGCGGCACCGGGCTGATCGGCATGTGGAAGGCCTTCGCCGAACTGGAGGTCATCGGCTTCATCGGCTCGAAGCGCCCGCGGATGGTCGCCGTGCAGGCCGCCGGCTGCGCCCCGATGGTCCGCGCGTACGAGGCCGGAGAGGAGCACGCGCCGCGCTGGCCGGACGCGCACACCGTCGCATCCGGCATCCGCGTGCCGCAGGCGGTCGGCGACTTCCTGATCCTGCGCGCGGTGCGGGAGAGCGGCGGCTTCGCCGTCGCCGTGCCGGACGAGGCCATCCAGGCGGCCCTGGACGAGGCGGCGCGGGAGGAGGGCTTCCTGCTTTGCCCGGAGGGCGCCGCCACCTACGCCGCCTACAAGCAGGCGCTGGCCGACGGGCGGGTGGGCCGCGACGAGCGCGCGGTGCTGTTCAACTGCGCGACCGGGCTGAAATACCCGCTGCCGCCCGTCCACCGGACGCTCGACCGCCACCAGCCCATCGACTATTCGGTGTTCCGGGGATGAGTGGTCCCTACGCGGCGGGCCGTCTGGTGGCCCTTCTGGACGCCATCCTGCAGCGGTCCGGCAGCAGCCCGGAGGAGGCGGCCATCGTCGCCGCCAACCTCGTGGACTCCGACGCCACCGGCCACGCCAGCCACGGCGTGTGCCAGATCGCCGTCTACGCGAAGAGCCTGGAACTGGGCCACCTGCAACCCAACCGGCACGCCCGCGTCGTCCGCGACGAGGCGCCCTTCCTGGTGGTGGACGGGGAGGTCGGCTATGGGCAGGTGATCGCGCGGGAGGCGACGGATCTCGCCATCGCGCGGGCCAAGGCCGGCGGGGCCTGCGTGCTTGCCCTGCGCAACGCCCACCACATCGGGCGGGTCGGCTCCTACGGCGAGCAGTGCATCGCGGCCGGGCTGATCGGCGTCCTCTTCGTCAACGTGGTCAGCCGTCCGCTGGCCGCGCCCCATGGCGGCGGGCGGCCGCGGCTGGGCACCAACCCGATCTGCATCGCCGTTCCCGCCACGCCGGGCCATCCGCCCTTCCTGCTGGATTTCGCGACCAGCGCGGTGGCGGCCAACAAGTGCCGCGTCGTCGCCGCGTCCGGCAAGGAGGTCGCCGACGGTCTGCTGATCGACGAACGGGGCGCGCCGACGCGCGACCCCGGCGTGATGTTCCGCGATCCGACCGGCGCCATCCTGCCCTTTGGCGGGCATAAGGGCTACGGGCTGGCGCTCGCCTGCGAGATCCTCGCCGGGGCGCTGGCCGGCGGGCTGCCGGCCCTGCCGGAGAATCTGCGTCCGGGCCGGGTGGTGAACAACGCGCTGGCGTTCCTGATCGACCCGGCGCAGGTCGCTGAAGCGGAGAACGTTGGCTGGCAGGCCCTGACCGACGCGGTGCTGGACCACATCCAGGACACCCCGCCGGTCCCTGGCGGCAATGGGGTTCTGGTGCCCGGCGGGCCGGAGCGGCGCAGCCGGGCGCTGGCCGCGGAGCGCGGCATCACGCTCGACCCCGACACCGAGCGCGCCCTGCATGAAATTGGGGGCGCGCTCGGCCTCGACGTTCCGGCCTTCCTGGGGGCTTGACCGGGTGGGGTCAGGGCAGGATGCGGTTGCGCAGAACCCCGTCCTCCAGGAACAGGCGGGCGGTCTCGGCGGCGTTGCGGCGCATCTCGATCGCCGCCTCGTCGGAATGGAAGGCGTTGTGCGGCGTCACCACGAGACGGCCTTCCAGCCAGGGTTCCCGCCGGCGCCACGCGTCCAGCAGCGGGTGAGGGGCGGGCGGTTCGGTCGGCAGCACGTCCGTTCCCACGGCGGCGACTTGGCCGCTGCGCAGCGCCGCCTCCAGCGGGTCCAGCCCGGCGAACATCTCGCCGCGCGCCGTGTTGACCAGCAGGGCGCCGGGCTTCAGCTTCGCCAGGAACTCCGCGTCGATCAGGCCGCGGGTGTCCGGCGTCAGTGGGCAGTGGAAGGTCACGATGTCGGATTCGGCCAGCAACTCGTCCAGCCGGCGGACGCGGCGGTAGCCGACCGCCTTCTCGTGCCCGGCCGGCTGCTGCGGATCGTAGCCGAGGATGCGGTGGCCGAAGGGCTTCAGCCGGTTCACCACCGCCGTGCCGATCCGCCCCACGCCGACCACGCCGACCGTCGCCGCGCTGGACCGCCGCAGCGGGGTCAGCGTGTTGGCCTGCCACGTCGTGCTGTAGCCGCGGGCGCGGGCGTCATGCTCCCACAGGCGGCGCTGCAGGGAGAGCAGCAGGGAGACGGCGTGGTCGGCCACCTCCTCCGTCCCGTAATCCGGGTTGTTGCAGAAGGGGATGCCGGCGGCCTCCAGCGCCGCCACGTCGACCTTGTCGTAGCCGACACCGAACCGCACGACGACGCGGCAGCGCGGCAGCTTCGCCACCGTCGCCGGACCGATGCGGGTGCTCCACACCAGCAGCGCGTCCAGCCGGGCCAGCCGCTCCGGGTCCAGGTCCTCTTCGCGGCGGGTGTCGAGGAAATCGACCTCGGCACAGCCGTCCAAAACCGCCGCCTCCAGGTCCGGCGGGGGGATCATATGGTCGGTGATTCCGACGACGAAGGGTGCACGCTTGCCCATGGTCATTCTGCGGTCCGGGTCCGGATGGTGGAGCGGGGAATCAACATATTTTAGAAGTGGTTCTCAGCGCATGGAACATGAAAGCACATGCGATACGGCAAAAGCCAACTTGTTAAATAGGGATTCATGGTGCTCTAATGATGTCAATTCGGGGGCGCCCCGCGGGGTGCTGGACACAGGGAGAGGAACGACGAGCATGCCGTCCCACGACACCGCGCACAGCATCGCCATCGTCGGCGCCGGCTTCACCGGCAGTATCCTGGCGGCCCACCTTCTGCGCAAGGCGGAGGAACCGACGCGCATCCATCTGATCGAGCGCGCCGGCTCGCTGGGCACCGGGCTGGCCTATTCCACCGACAGCGCGGCGCATCTGCTGAACGTGCGCGCCTACAACATGAGTGCCTATCCCGACGACCCGCGCCACTTCCTGCGCTGGCTGTGGGCGAAGGACCTCGGCGGCGCCGTGCCGCCCAGCGGCCACGCCTTCGTGTCGCGCCGCCTCTATGGCGCGTACATCCAGGACGTGCTGCGCGAGGCCCTGGCGGAGGCCCCCGCCCATGTGACGCTCGACACGGTGCAGGCGGAGGTGGTCGATGCGGCGCTGGACGGCGCCGCCGGCAGCGGCGTGCGTCTGCGGCTCGCCAATGGGGAAAGCCTCGCGGTGGATCGGGCGGTGCTCTGCGTCGGGCATTTTCCGCCCTCGCCGCCGTCGCTTCCGGCGCCGGAGGTCTTCGCGTCGGACCGCTTCGTCGGCGACCCCTGGAACCGCGAGGCCGTCGCCGTCATCGATCCGGACGCGCCGGTGCTGATCCTCGGCACCGGGCTGACGATGGTCGATGTGGTGCTGTCCCTGGAGAACCAGGGCCACCGTGGTCCGATCCTGGCGCTGTCGCGCCGCGGCCTGCTGCCCACCACCCATCTGGAGACGCGGCCCTTCAAGAGCTTCGTCCATCCCCAGACGATGCCCGGCACGGTGCTGGACGTGCTGATCGCCCTGAAGGCCGACGTCCGCCGCGCGCGGGAGGAGGGGCTGGACTGGCGCGCCGCCTTTGACTCCCTGCGGCCCTTCCACCCGCTGATCTGGAAGCACTTGCCGCTGGAGGAGCGGCAGCGCTTCCTGCGCCACGCCCGGCCATACTGGGAGGTGCACCGCCACCGCATGGCGCCGGAGGTGGCCGCCCGCATCGAGGCGCTGCGCGAGAACGGGCGGCTGGCCGTCCGGGCTGGGCGCCTTCAGGCTCTGGCCTTGACCCCAGAGGGGGTGGAGGCGACCGTCCGCGCGCGGGGTGCCGAAGACGCGCTCTGGACATGCACGGTGGGCGCCATCGTCAACGCGACCGGCACCGAGTGCGACTTCGGGCGCATCCGCCATCCGCTGATGCGCGCCTTGCTTCAGCAGGGGCTGGCCCGTCCCGACCCCTTGCGCCTCGGCCTCGACGTCACCGAGGAGGGTGCATTGATCGGCGAGGGTGGGGCGGTGACCGACCGCCTCTTCGCGCTCGGACCGGTCAGCCGGGCACCATTCTGGGAGATGACCGCGGTGCCCGAACTGAGAAGCCAATGCGCCGACGCTGCGTTGGCCCTCGTCCGCCGGAGCACGAGGAAACGCCTTTCCGCTTAAGAACACTGCATGAATGTTATTAGAGATCTAGTAAACCTATTTACATAGTAGATTTAAAGTGTCTATCATGGTGTCCAGTGTTGATCTCCGCCCGGCAATCGGGGGCTTTCCCGGTTGCCGGCACTGCTCCCGGTCCGCGCGGCTGTTCGCCGTCGCTTCGGTTGAGAAGGAGGATGTCATGCCGGACACGATCTTGCGGCCCACGACGGAACGCCTGGATCCTCAAGTCATCGCGATGAACGAGGCGGCAGCCCGTCTCGGCGCCGCTCCCGCCGACCCATTGAGCCTCCCACTTGCCGAAGCCCGTGCGGCGGCGGAGCGTTACCACAGCTTTCTGAACGGCCCCATGCCGCTTCCCGCGGAGGTGATGGAGGTGACCTTGTCCGGTCCCGCCGGCCCTCTGCCGCTGCGGCTCTACCGTACGGCGGGCCGCGGGATGGAACGCCTGCCCGTTCTGGTTTATTTCCACGGCGGCGGCTTCGTCGTGAACAGCGTGGACACCCACGACCGGCTGCTGAGGCTGCTTGCCCTGCACAGCGGCGCCGTGGTCTGCGCGGTGCGCTACAGTCTGGCGCCGGAACGACGCTTCCCGCACCAGCATGAAGAGGCGCTGGCGGCCCTGCGCTGGGTTGCCGCCTTTGGGGCGGCGCATGGGATCGACGCGGCCCGGATCGCGGTTGGCGGCGACTCCGCCGGGGCCAACCTCGCGCTTGGCCTCGCCCTCGCCGCCCGTGCGCCGGGGGAGCCGCGGGTGTCCTTCGGGCTCCTGTACTACGGCATGTTCGCAAATGACTTCGACACCGTATCGCACCGCCGGTTCGGCGATGGACGGTACGGGCTGACGACGGCGCGGATGCGCTGGTATTGGCAACAGTATCTCGGCAGCGTCGCCACTCCCGACGATCCCCGCGCCGTCCCGTTGCTGGCCGACCTCCGCGGGCTACCGCCCCTGCTTCTGCTGGCGGCGGATCTGGACTGTCTGCGCGACGACACCCTGCGTCTGGCGGAGCGTCTGGCCGAGGCAGGCGTTTCCCACCGGCTCGCCGTTTATGATGGGCTTCCCCACTCCTTCGCCACCATGACCCGTCTGGTCGATCAGGCCCACCATGCCGTTCTGCAGGCCGCCGATGCGGTGCGCCGTCATCTGACGGCCTGACACCGTTGCGCTTCTTCCCATGGCACCGTGAGCGGGCTGTGAACGCAAGCCGCTTGCTTATCCCTTGGGAATGCGATAACAGGGCGCGGCGCGCACGGAAAGGTGCGCGTGCGGGTCGATACGGCCTGTTGTCGGTTTGCTCTCAACATGAGAAAGTTGTTGCATTCCGACGCGGCGCCGCGTAACGTCCGGCTTAGGAAAGTTAAGAAATTCAATGGGTTGAGCCGTTACGCGCAGTCCATTCGAATGATGAAGTTGCGGTCGTGGCGGAATTGGTAGACGCGCAGCGTTGAGGTCGCTGTGGCAGAAATGCTGTGGAAGTTCGAGTCTTCTCGACCGCACCATCTTTCCTTCGGCGGATTGCCGGACGGATACGAAAATCGGGGCCTTTCCAGGCCCCTTTTTCATGCCCGCGTGCAACGGGTCCATTCCCCTTATCTCCCCCTCATTCCTCCAGGGTCCAGTTTCCGGCGGTCCGGCAGGTGCGCAGCGGCGCGCCGGCATCCCGGCCGGCCGGCGTGGTCACGACGTGGGTCAGCGCGAAGCACAGGCGCCCGCGGTCCTTCGGGTCGGCGATGCGGCCCGTCACGGTGATCAACCCGGATCGCAAGCCGTCTCCCGAAACCCACTCCTGGCCCGTTGCCGCCCGCTCCGTGCCCGATGCGGCCAGCGCCCCAAGGAACGCCCCGGCGACCATCGGCTGGTCGTCGTGCGTCATGCGCAGGCGGGTGGCGTTGCTCCAGCCCGGCCCGACCAGAAGCTCCGGCGCCCGGACGTTGACCGCAACACGGTCGGCGGCGATGGCCACCGCCAGTTCCAGCGGGTCTTCGGGCGCCACGCCCGGTGGCGTGTCGACCAAACCGGTTAGGCTGGCGAGCCCCGTCCGCGTGCCTTCGCCCATCTTGCCGTCGATCGCCCCGTCGTAGCGCCCCAGCCGGGCCAACGCGCGTTGCGCCGCCATGATCCGCTCTTCCGGCGTGAGCACGCGCGGGGCGGGCATCGGAGCACGGCCCTGGGTGATCGCCTCCACGTCCAGCCGATGGTTCAGCCGGCTGAACCCCGGCCCGCCGTTCCACAGGGTCAGCAGGCCGAGATGGATCGCCGCCGCGGCGGACAGCAGGACGAGCGGCCAAGCCCCCTGGGCCGGCGCACGGACCGGCCCACCGAAGGCCGCGCCCAACGCCCCGCGCACCACTCCGCGCACCAGCGCCCACAGGCCCAGCCCGGCCGCGATGGGGATTCCGATGTCCCAGCCCAGCCGCAGCGCCGCCGGGGCCGGCTGTTCAGGAGTCGCGCCGGTCAGCAGAGCCGGACCGTCCACCCCTGCCACCAGAAGCAGGACCAGGGCGAGCAGCCCCGCGGCGGCGATCCAACTCCGCGCGACGGCGGTGCGGCTGGTCTCGGCAAACCGCTCCGCCAACACGGCGGCGGTTTCCTTCACGAAGGCGGGGCTGACGCAGCTCTCATGGTCGGCAACGATCGCCGCCGTGTCCGGCTCCCGGCCGCCCAGCACCGCCTCGGCGACGGAGCGGGTCAGGCGGTAGGCGCCGGCCAGGGCGAAGGCGTCGGCCGGTGGCAACGCCGCGATGCGCGCCAGCACCGGGGCCAGCACCGTGTCCAGGAAGGGGGGAAGGGGGGCGGAATCGGCGTCCGGCCCGACGGTTTCCACGTCGAACGGCACGCCGTCGCAGTCCCAGGACAGGGCGACCACCGTCAGCGTGCCGCTGCGCTGATAGAGAAGCTGCGTGCCGGAATGGCGCACCGTGGCGGGCGCCGGGTTGGCGAGCGCCGCGAAGCCGGCGAAGCCGGCCTCCTCCAGCGCCATCCGCACCGCCGCCGGTGCGTCCGGCGGCGCGGTGAGGCTGTAGGAGGGATGGGCGGTCAGGCGGGGATGGTGGATGTGCGTGAACTGACCGACCCCGCTGCAGGTCTCGCAGGCGACCACCCCGTCGCCCGCGCAGACCGGGCAGCGGTGCTGGCCGCGCCCGCCGCACTCCGGGCAATCCGGCGTCTCGGCCGTCGCGCTGTGGGTGCAGCGGATCTTGCCGCCGCGGCAGCCATCGCCACCGCAGCCCCGCACCCCGCCGCCGTCGCAACCGGTGCAGACCTCATGCAGATAGTAGGGGCCGCGCAGCGAGGGCAGGGGCGGCAGGGGCTCCTCCGCCGCGGCCATCGCCTCCACTCGCTCGTCCAGCGGGCCGAGCAGCGTGGCGAAGCGATGGGCCGTCTCCAGCGAGGCCGCCTCGGCGTCCAGGTCGCGGGCCAGCGTCGCGTTCAGTTCGGCGGCATTGCGGCAGTAGATGGCGAAGCGCACCATCTCCGCGCCCAGCCGGACCTCGACCTCCGTCGCCCAATCGATGCTCAGGGTCAGATGGGCGCCGACCATCACCTCGCGCTGCTGGGCCTGACGGAGCGTCACGCCTTCCGGCGCCGGGACGTTGCCGGAGGCCGCCCGGCGCAGCCGCCGGATCAGGGCGGCCTGTGGAACGGTGGATGGCGGAACCGTGGATGGCGGAACGGCGGACGGCGGCGCGGATGGGGAGGGAGCGGGCCGGTTCGGATCGTCGGGACTCAGATGGTTTTGCCCGGATTCGTTTGGAGCAAGGTCGTTCCGGTCGAAGTCGAGGCTGTCGGGCATGGGGCGTGCGTGTCCGCGAACAGGGGCGCCGGCATTGCAAAAGGCCGCGGACGCCGGAACGGAAAATCAGGCGGCGACGTCGGGCGCGGGGCCGCCGGTGCTCGGCGCCTTTTCGTCGGATTCGCGGTTGCCGAAGTCCTCGTCCTCGGGCGCGCTGCCGGAGGCCGGCGTCTCGGCACGGCTGTCCGGAATGGGGGCGTGGCGGACCCAGCGGCGGCCCTCCATGACAAATCCATGATCGCGAAACCACAGGCGTTCCGCCTCATCGGCGGCGCGAAACAGGACCAGAGTCCAGGCGTCGGACGGCTGCGCGCCGTCGCCGCCGTTCTCCGGCATCGCGTAGGGCTGGAGCGAATAGGGGAAGTCGTCGCGGGTCACTGCATGCCCCCCTGATTGGAGCCGCCGGAGCCGGATGGCCGCACCGAGGCGGGCGGGGGGTCGGACCCGTCTTCCTCGATCGCTTCCAGGTCGCTTTCGGCGGCGTATTTGATGAGACGGCCATCGGCCAAGCGGATGTCGTAGGTTGGCTCTCCGGCAAGGGTCCGTGCGACGACGAGGGCGTCCTGGCCCGCAAACCTCACCCGTGTTCCCAACCGCAGCATCCCGCCCCCGACTGTGTCTTGATCGTTGTCTGTGACTTGATCGTCGTCGCAGGCTAAGGATTCGGGCGGGGGTGTGCTGTGTCAAAAACCGGGCGCCAAAGGGGCAAGGCTGTGCTTGTGGGGTTCTCCCCTTGCGGGGCTTGGTGCGCCGGGCCCTTTGCGCTGTTGATGTGCAAAAGGACAGGTGTGGCGCAGCGATGGAGGTGTTCATGCCCGAACAGCGCAACGACGGCAACCGGAAGCCGTCCGTCATCGATCTGGTGACCGATCCCGAGAAGTTCGATCAATGGCAGCGTCAGCGGGAACGCGACGAGGCGTCGTCGGACGGAGATGGCCGCCGGGAGGGCGAACCGGGCCGCGAACCGGACCGGGGCCGTTCCGATGCACCCAGCGGGCGGGATTGACGTTCCAGATTCAAACGGGCCGGCGGGTTACTCGGCGGCCTCGCGGGGCGTCGTCGCTTCCGTTGGAATGCCCAGCGGGGCGCTGCAATGGAACTGCATCAACCGGCGCTCGACCCGGATCAGATAGGCGCGCGCGTCCAACCCCACGGGGCCGCGGCTGTGTTCGCGGACGAGCCTGATCGCACGACAGGCGTGACCGCATTCCGGTGTGGCAAACTGGCACAAGGGGATCGTCCGCCTATAGGAGTGGGTCCTAAAGTCTTACTCCGTTCGATAGGGTTCGTCGAGCGTCGGTTGCGACTCGAATTCAATGTCACAACGTACCGTTCAGCAGCCTCGCCGGTTCAGCACCAGCAGGTTATCATACTATAGTATGTAATGCTGGGTTTGGATGCCCTGCCATCGCCGGCCAAGCCATGCTGGAAGGGTCAGTTCGACCCTGGGTTGCCCTCGGTCCGTGCGGTGGGCTGCGCGCCTTCCAGAACCGCCAGATACTCCAAAAGCCGTTCCAGCGTTTCGGTCGGCATCCCGACGGACGGGACGTCGTTGCGTTTGGCAGCCTTCAGCGCCGTGCGGAGCAGGGTGCGGTCGATGTCGGTCAAGCCGGCCATGATGATGACGTGCGTGTGAAGCGACGATGCTCAACCTGTATCATCAAGACACGCAACCACGCCATGCCCAATCCGAAGGCAGGCGCACGAAACGGCGGCCCCGCACCGGTGCCCCTGGCCATAGCGAACAGAACCGCGATCCCCATCCTCTCTGTCACATCCTGGTGACACGCAGTGCCATACTTTTGCCGCGACGCCGAAGAGTATAGGTATCCCTTTTCCCGGTTCGCCGGGGCCGCAGCCTTTCGCCAACACGAGACTTCGAACGGTGATGCAGATTTCCTTCGCCTTCCGCTGCCGGATCGGCCGGCTTCTGGCAGTTCTGATGCTGTGTGGCGCGCTTGCGGCGGGTGCCGTGGTTCCATCGGCCCTGGCCCAGTCCGCCGCTCCGGCGGCGGAAGCGGCGGCGGACTTCAAGACCAAGCTGCCGCAATGGCAGAACGCCTTGGAGCGGGCGGCCAACCGCATCGCCGGGGGCGATCTGGCGAACACCGAATACGAGACCCTGCGCGCCGATCTGGCCAAGATCCAGCACGAGGTCCGGGAGGCCGGCGCGGCGGCGGCGGCGGCCCGCGACACCGCCCAGCGCATGCTCGACGCGCTGGGTCCGCCGCCGGCCCAGGGCGCTCCGCCGGAGGAGGCGGGGATCGCCGCCGAGCGCAAACGCCTGAGCCAGACCATTGGCGAGGCGGAAGGGCGGACCAAGCAGACCGAGCTGATCGTCACCCGCGCCGACATCCTGCTGCGCACCGCCGCCGACCAGCGCATGACCCAGCTCACCGAGCAGATCGTCCGGCGCGGCCCTGTACCGCTGCTGCCGGCCAGCTGGGCCGCCCTGCCCGAGCAGACGGCCTATGTGCAGGAGCGCATCGGACGGGCCTTCGGCATCGTGATGGGCGACGACGAATGGCGCGGCCGCCTCTACGGGCTGGGCGCGCTCGCCGCCATTCTGTTCCTGGTCGCCTGGCCGGTGCGCCGGGTGCTGCTTCGCCGCTATGGCCACCGCGATCTGGATGAGCGGCCCAGCTACCGCCAGCGGGTGGTGGCGATGGCGGTGGAGGCGCTGGCCCGCTGCCTGGTGCCGCTGGTGCCGACGCTGGTGCTGAGCGGCGCCCTGGTCGGCCTGCTGCGCGACGCGGCGGACGCCGGTCCGCTGACCGCTCTGGTGGTCGGGGTGTCGGGTGGCCTGACCGCCTATTTCCTGGTCACCGGCGTCGCCCGCGCCACCCTGGCGCCCGATCATCCGTCCTGGCAGCTCGCCAACCTCGACCCGGACAGCGCGCGCCGTCTGGTCCGCCGCGTCCCGCTCGTCATGATCGGGCTGGCTCTGGCCGGCACCGGCATCGCTTTGTCTGAGGGCATGTTCACCCCGCCGGAACTGCGCTCGATCACCGGCTTCGGCACCATGGCGCTGATCGCCGTGTCGCTGCTGTTCCTCTACCCCGATCACCTCTGGCTCGCCGCCCCGCCGCCGGAAGCCGAGGCGGCCGACGATTGCGGGTGCCCCGAACCGACGCCAGGGGCCGGACTGGATGTCACTCTGCCGCCGCCGGCCGCGACTTCCGCCGCGGCGGAGGCCGAGGACGTGCCGCCCGCCCGTCCGCGGGTCGTCGGACTGCGTTTGCGCCTGTTGATCGGCGCGGTGGCGCTCGCCTCGCTGGTCGCCTCGGGCGCCGGATATCTGGTCGGTGCGATCTACGCCTCGAAGCTGATGCTGACCACCCTCATCATCGGCGGCGTCCTTCTGGTGGCGCGCGGCGTCCTGCGCGAGCTGCTGTGCGTCCTGCTGGAGCGCGGCAGCGGGCAGGTGGCCGAGGTGCGCGACATCGTGATCGCCACCGACCGCGGCCGGCGGATGCTGGGGCAGGCCGGGCGGACGGTGATCGACGGATTGCTGCTGACCGTGGCGGCCTTCTTCCTGCTGCCGCTGACCGGCATGACCTTGTCGGAGATGAAGGGGCTGGCCGACGGCTTCCTCAGCGGCGTCACGGTGGGCGGCGTGCGCATCGCGCCGGGCGACATCATGTCGGCGCTGATGGTGTTGGGCGTCGTCGTCGCGGTGACCCGCTTCATCCAGCGCCAGCTCGACGAGCGCATCCTCGGCCGCGTCAACATGGACGACGGCGTGCGCAACTCCATCCGCATGGGCGTCGGCTATCTCGGCACCACCATGGCGGTGCTGATGTCGGTCGGCACGCTGGGGCTCGACCTGTCCAGCCTTGCCATGATCGCGTCGGCCCTGTCGGTCGGTATCGGTTTCGGGCTCCAGAACGTCGTCAGCAACTTCATCTCCGGTCTGATCATGCTGGTGGAGCGGCCGGTGAAGGTGGGCGACTGGGTGGTCGTCAACGGGCTGGAGGGCACCGTGCGCCGCATCAGCGTCCGCGCGACGGAAATTCAGACCTTCCAGCGCGCGTCGGTCATCATCCCCAACTCTGAGTTCATCTCCAAGTCGGTGGTCAACTGGACGCTGAAGGACAAGACCACCCGCATCGAGATCAAGGTCCGCATCACCTACGACACCGACGCCCGGCAGGTCTACGCGCTGCTGCTCAAGATCGGCTACGGCCACGCCCAAGTGCTGCGCAACCCGGAGCCGGTGGTGATGTTCCGCGACTTCGGGCCGAGCGGTCCGGAATTCGAGCTGCGCTGCTTCGTCGCCAACACTGAGCACATCATCCCGGTTCGCAACGAGCTGCGCTTGCGCATCCTGGAGCAGTTCCGCGAGCAGGGCATTCAGATGCCCTTCGACCAGCAGACGGTCCACATGCCTAAGGTGGAGGCGATGCTGGAGGTCCTCCTGGCCGAGCGCCGCGCGCAGGGCGGCGTGCCGGAGCTTCAGGTGGTGGCCGACGGCGGCAAGGTCGTGCCGCTGGCCGACACCCTCGGCGACCGCGGGCCGCGCACAGCATCCTAACTTAAGGCTGCGGCTCCGCCGGCTTGCGGCGCCGCAGCGGAGTCACTTTGGGCTGGGCTGCGGCGGGATCGGGCAGTGGCTGCCAGCCGGCGATGGCGCGCACGCAGCGCAGCGCCTCCGGGTTGTTGGCGAAGACCGGAAACAGCCGGCGCAGTTCCACCACGGCGGACCATTCGCCGCGGTCGTGGAAGGCCCGGCGGATCGTTTCGGCTTCGCTTTCGCTGACGGTGAACATGGCGCCAGAGTGCCCCGCGGACCTATGGCGCGCAAGTCGTCTCGGCGCCGGGAACAGCCCTTTGCCGTGGCCCATAGACCCTGTCAAGGAAAGTTGTTCACAGGCGGCCACATCCTTCGCTTGACTCCCATTGCAGGGCGGGGCAGCCGCCGGAACGGGGCTGGAGAGGCGAGGGGCACGGGAAAAACCCTTGATTGGCGCGGTTTTCTAATGTGCCTAAAAACAGTGCATTTCTGCCAGACCCCTTGAGGGGCCGCCTGTCCCTTCGGTTACCCCTCGATTCGCCAACAGAGTTATCCACAGAATCTGGGGATATCCGAAATATTGAAATATCAGGCGGGCCGGCGACGGATCAATTGAACGGCCCCGAAGCCCAGCAGCATGGTCAGCACGCCGCCGAACAGGAACAGGGCGGGCAGGCCGACCTGATCGGCGACCGCCCCATAGACCACCGGCCCGATCCCCTGCCCCAGGAAGAAGGAGGAGGCGAAGAGGGCGAGCGCCGACCCGCGGGCCGTCGCCGACAGCTCGGTCGCCTGGGTCTGCATGGTGTTGTGCAGCATGTAGAAGCCGAATCCGGCGACCAGGAACAGCATGGACACCACCGGCCAGGGGACCGGTGCGAGCATCGCCAGATAGGCCCCGCCGGCGACCAGACCGCCGGCCCCCATCATCCCCCATTGGCCGAGCGTGCCGAGCAGGCGCCGCACGATGAAACTGTAGACGACTCCGCCGATGGCGAAGGCGGCCAGCGTCACCCCGGCCTCGAAGGCGCCCTCCGCCCCGTGGCGGGCCAGCATGGGGGCGACGAAGGGGAAAACGCCGAAGATCAGCAGCCCTTCCGCCGCCACCGTCGCGAAGACCCACACCGACACCGGATTCGCCAGGACGGAGGCGTAGCGCGCCCGCGCGTCGGCCACAGACAGGGGATGCCGCTCCTCCCGCTCGCCCCGCAGGACCAGGAAGGCGGTCAGCGCGATCAGGCCGGTCACCAGCGCGGCCAGGGCGAAGACGGTGCGCCAGCCCGCCACCTCCGACAGGGCGCCGGCCACCGCGGAGCCGGACATCTGGCCGAGGATGACCGCCAGCAGGAAGCGGCTGATGGCGAACTGCCGCTCCGTGTAGATGACCCGGTCGCCGATCAGCGCCATGGCGGCCGGGATGATCCCCCCGGCGAAGGCGCCGGCCAGCATCCGCGAGGCCAGCACGGTGTAGTAGCCGGGCGCCACCGCAGACAGCGCCACGCCGATGGTCAGGACGACCAGCGACAGCCGGATCAGCCGCGTCTTGCCGATGGCGTCGCCGACCGGCCCCAGGATGAGCTGCATTGCCGCGTAGGGCAGGGTGTAGGCGGAGGAGAGCAGGGCAGCCTCGGCCACGCCGATGCCCAGGTCCGACGCGATGACGGTCAGCATCGGATCGGTGGTCCGCAGCGAAAAGGCGCTCGCGAATCCGGCGAGGCCGAGCATCAGGATGAGAAGGCGCATGGGAGGGCGTCGGCCGGTCTATGGTCTGGGGCGTGCGGGGGCACAACCCTAAAGCAGACGTACCCGCCCGGCGCATGGCAAGATGGCCATGGCACCCATGCGCGTGCATGATCCGACACGCCTCGACCGCCGTATAGGAAAAGGCCGTACCGACCAGAGCCGCCGACCGGGAGAGAGCCATGCCAACGATCCGCGATGCCGCCCAATCCGCCGCCGTGATGCTGTCCACCGTCCTGATGCTGTCCGCGGCCGTCCCTGGCGCGGCGGCGGCGGATGGCGGCCGGGCTGCGCCCGACGACGCGCTCGACTGGGCTGCGCTGCCCCTGCCGGCCATCGACGGCGGCACGCTCGCGCCCGATGCCTTTCAGGGCAAGGCGGTGCTGGTGGTCAATACGGCGTCGCAATGCGGCTACACCGGCCAGTACGAGGGGCTGCAGAAGCTCTGGGCCGGACGGCGGGACCGCGGGCTGGTCGTGCTGGGGGTGCCGAGCAACGATTTCGGCGGGCAGGAGCCCGGCAGCAACGCCCAGGTCGCGTCCTTCTGCGAACTCAACTACGGCGTGGACTTTCCCCTGATGGAAAAGCAGTCCGTCACCGGACCGCAGGCCCATGGGTTCTACCGCTGGGCGGCGTCGGTCACCGGGCCGCAGGGCGTGCCACGCTGGAACTTCCACAAGATCCTGATCGGCCGCGACGGACGGCTGCTGGAATGGTTCGGCAGCGCGGTCACGCCCGAGTCCGCCACGTTGACCGCGGCCGTTGACAAGGCGTTGGCCCAATCCTCACCGACGCCGTAAGCGCATGGACGCGCTGTCCTTCGATGATCGCCGGGCCTCGGTCGTCCGGCTGCTGTCCTACGGCGGGCTGGTGCCCTTCGTCGTCGGCACCGCGCTGGCCTGGATGGCGGAGGGCGACGGGCAGGCCGCCGTGGTTCGGGCGGTTGTCGTCTACGCGGTGTCGATCCTGTCCTTCATCGGCGCCATCCACTGGGGCCGCATCCTCGCGGCGCGGGATGGGGCGGGGCGGGACGGCGGGACGAGCGGGCCGGCGTGGCTGGCTTGGGGAGTCGCGCCGTCGCTGCTGGGGTGGGGCGCCACCCTGCTGCCGTCCGGCCTGACGGTGCCGGCTCTGATTTTGTCCTTCCTCCTCGCCTGGGCGGTGGACCGCAGCGCGGCGGCGGATGGGCGCTATCCCCGCTGGTTCGGCACGCTTCGGACCCGCCTGAGCATCGTCGTCTGCCTGTCGCTCGCCGCGCTCATCCCGCTCGCTGCATGACCGCTTCGCGTTGGGGCACCAGCGCCGCGGCCTTCAGCAGCACTTCCGGCCCGGCGCCGGGGAGGTGGGCGTTCTCGCTGATGTGGCGGCGCCACGCGCGGGCGCCGGGCAGGCCCTGGAACAGTCCCAGCATGTGCCGGGTGATCGCCGACAGCGGCGCCCCCTGACGCATCCGCTCCTCCGCGTAGGCCGCCATGGCCTCGACCACCGCGCAGCGGTCGGGGCCGGGTTCCCCGCCGAACAGGCGCCGGTCGGCGTCGGCCAGGATGTAGGGGGTCTCGTAGGCGGCGCGCCCGATCATCACGCTGTCCAGCGTGGCGAGATGCTCCGCCGCCTCGTCCAGGGTGCGGATGCCGCCGTTGATGGCGATGGTGAGCTGCGGGTTCTCCTGCTTCAGCCGGTGCACGAGGTCGTAGCGCAGCGGCGGGATGTCCCGGTTCTCCTTGGGGCTGAGGCCCTTCAGCCACGCCTTGCGGGCGTGCACGATGAAGTGGGTGCAGCCGACGGCGGAGACGGTGCGGACGAACTGGTCCAGCGTCGGCCATTCCTCCATCTCGTCGATGGCGATGCGCGACTTCACGGTGACGGGGATCGACACCGCCTCGCGCATGGCGCCGACCAGCCGGGCGACCAGATCGGGCTCGGCCATCAGGCAGGCACCGAAGCGGCCGGACTGAACGCGGTCGCTCGGGCAGCCGACGTTCAGATTGACCTCGTCATAGCCCCACTCCTCGGCGATGCGGGCGCAGGCGGCCAGCTCCGCCGGGTCCGACCCGCCGAGTTGGAGCGCCACCGGATGCTCCGCCGCGTCGTAGCCGAGCAGCCGCTCGCGGTCGCCGTGCAGCACGGCGCCGGTGGTGACCATCTCGGTGTAGAGCAGCGTGTTCTTCGACAGCAGGCGATGGAAGAACCGGCAGGAGCGGTCCGTCCAGTCCATCATCGGTGCAACGCTGAGGGCAATGGCGGGCATGGCGGGCATGGGCAAGAACTGTCTGTAAATCGGGAACGGCGGCGCACCAATTGGACCAAGCCGGGCCGGATGGCAAGGGGGCTTGTCCTTTTATGCCCGATGGCGGCCCCGGGCGGGCTTGCCGTGGGAGGAGCGGGTGCCGGACAGCACGGCCTTCACCTTCGCCAGATGATGCCGCGCCTCGGCGCCGAGCTTCAGCGCCACGCCGGTGGACAGCACGTCGATGATCGCCAGATGGACGAGGCGGGAGGCCATCGGCGTGTAGATCTCCGCGTCCTCGACCGGCGTGTGGCCGATGGCGACCGACGAGACGGCGGCCAGCGGCGAGCCCGGCGCGGTGATCGCGATGACCGGGATGCCCAGGTCGCGGGCCATCTGCGCCAACTCGGTCACCATCACGGTGCGCCCGGTGTTGGAGATCGCCAGCAGGACGCCGCGCGCTCCCAGGTTGACCGCCAGCATGCGGACCATCATCGGGTCGGCGCTGGCCTGCGCCGCCATGCCGAAGCGCATGAACTTGTGCGCCGCGTCCTCCGCAACCACCGCCGAGGCGCCGGTGCCGATGCACAGGATGCTGGAGGCCTCGGCCAGCAGCTCCACGGAGCGGGAGACGGCCGCCATGTCGAGCGCGCCGGCCGCGTCGTTCAGGGCGGCGGCGGCGGATGAAAAGATTTTTCGCGCGACGGTCGGAGTCTCGTCGTCCGGCGCCACGTCCTGGCTGACGAATGGCGTGCCGCGGGCCTGCCCCTCGGCCAGCCGGAGCTTGAAATCCGGGAAGCCGGCGCAGCCGATGCTGCGGCAGAAGCGAACGACGGTCGCCTCGCTGACCCCGGCGGCCTGGGCCAGCACGGTGATGCTCTGCCCCAGGACCTTCTGCGGCTCGACCAGCACCATCTCGGCGACCTGGGCCTCGGAACGCTTCAACTCCGGCAGGCGGCCGCGGATGTGATCGAGGATGTTCACCGGCTGGAGCATCGAAACGGACCGTCCATCCCTAAAAGCGTTCTTGCCCTAAAAGCGTTCTTGGGCCCCGGCCTTCTCGGCTCCGGGCGTCGTTGGGCGGCGGGACCGTACCACCGCCGCCGCGAACGGCATAGCGTGCCCTGGTCCGCGCGGCCGGGTCGTCGCGCCGCCTTCCATGGGCCCCAAGCTATGCGGGGTGGGGCGGCTTGTGAAGATAATTTTCGTCGTTAGGCTCATTGTCGGGCCTCCATCCCGCCGATATGAAGAAAATCTTCTTCACTCGGTTGCGGGACTCCTCTATTTTCCGACACAGAAAATTCAAGGTCCCGGCAAGAGACCCCGGCAAGAGACCAAGTGGGAGGAACCCCGACCCGCCGCCCGGCCCCGCTGCCGGTGCGTCGCGCCGCCCGTGCCTTCCCGCGCCGTCCCCTGCCGCCGCCCTTTCCGATCAGGTGAGCCCCGCCGCGAGGCAGGCCGAGGAGTGTGCATGAAGCGCGTGGTGGAAGCGCTGGAGATGGTCACCGAATGGATCATGGCGCTGATGCTCGCCGTGATGGTGGTGCTGGTCTTCGGCAACGTGGTTCTGCGGTACGGCTTCAACAGCGGCATCGTCGCCGCCGAGGAACTGGCCCGCCTGATGTTCGTCTGGCTGGTCTTCCTGGGCGCCACGCTGGCGCTGCGCCGCAACCAGCATCTCGGGCTGGACATCCTCCAGTCGCGCCTGCCGGTCCGCGCCCGCCGGGCCTGCGCGGTGGTCAGCCACCTGCTGATGATCTACGCGCTGTGGCTGTTCATCGAGGGGAGCTGGTTCCAGCTTCTGATCGGGATGGAGACGCGCTCCACGGTGTTGAGCTTCCCCATGGCCTTCTACGCCGCCGCGGGCTTCTTCCCGGCGATCGCCATGGCTCTGACGATCCTCGCCAACCTTTGGCGAATCCTGTCGGGCGACGCGACGGCGCACATTCCCGGCAACGGCGACCCCCACGGCGCCACCGCCCCGCAGGGCGGCGCCATCGCCGAGCACTGACACCGTCCGGCCTTCTGAAAGCGGAGCCCGTTCCATGGCCCTTGCGGTCTTCCTCTCCTCGCTGTTCGGCCTGATGCTGCTCGGCATGCCCATCGCCTTCGCCCTGATGCTGACGGGCGTGGCGCTGATGGTGCATCTCGACTTCTTCGACGCCCAGCTCGTCGCCCAGAACATGCTGAGCGGCGCCGACAACTACCCGCTGATGGCGGTGCCCTTCTTCATCCTGGCCGGCGAGCTGATGAACGCCGGCGGCATCTCGCAGCGCATCATCAACCTCGCGGTCAGCCTCGTCGGACACATCCGCGGCGGTCTGGGCTACGTGACCATCGGCGCCTCGGTGATGCTGGCCAGCCTGTCCGGCTCGGCCATCGCCGACACGGCGGCGCTCGCCACGCTGCTGATCCCGATGATGCGCGACAACGGCTACCCTGTGCCGCGCTCCGCCGGCCTGATCGCGTCGGGCGGCATCATCGCCCCGATCATCCCGCCCAGCATGCCTTTCATCATCTTCGGCGTGACCACCAACACCTCGATCAGCGGCCTGTTCATGGCCGGCATCGTGCCCGGCCTGCTGATGGGCGCCGGTCTGGTGCTGACCTGGATGTGGGTGGTGCGCGGCATGACCGTGAAGCTCCAGCCCAAGGCGAACTGGCAGCAGCGCCGCCATGCGCTGCTCGACGGCGTGTGGGCGCTGGCCCTGCCGGTCATCATCATCGGCGGCCTGCGCGGCGGCATCTTCACGCCGACCGAGGCCGCGGTGGTCGCCGCCGTCTACTCGCTGGTCGTGGCGCTGTTCGTCTACCGGCAGGTGACGCTGAAGGATCTGGTGCCGCTGCTCGTCCAGGCTGCGCGCACCACCAGCACGGTGATGTTCCTGTGCGCGGCGGCGCTGGTGTCGTCCTACATGGTGACGCTGGCCGACCTGCCGCAGCAGATGAACGAGATGCTGTCGCCGCTGCTGGAGCACCCGAAGCTGCTGATGGTCGCCATCACGCTGCTGCTGCTGGCCGTCGGCACGGTGATGGACCTGACGCCGACGATCCTGGTGCTCGGCCCCGTGCTGACTCCGCTGGCGGCGGCGGCGGGCATCGACCCGACCTATTTCGGCGTGATGTTCGTCCTGACCGGCACGCTGGGCCTGATCCATCCGCCGGTCTGCACGGTGCTGAACGTGGTGTGCGGCGTCGCCCGCATCTCGCTGGAAAGCGCCACGCGCGGCATCTGGCCGTTCCTTCTGACCTACCTGCTTCTGCTGAGCCTGCTGATCGCCGTACCGGAGATCGTCACGGCCCCGCTGACTCTGTTCCGCCATTAATCACAACACGCTACAGGGAAGAACCGATCCATGAAGCTGCTCCGTTCCGTCCTTCTGGCGACCGGCCTCGCCGCCGCCATCCTCGCCCCCGTCGCCGCCTCTGCCCAGGACATCAAGCCGCGCCTGATCCGCTTCGGCTATGGCCTGTCGGAGAGCAGCAACCAGGGCCGCGCCGTGAAGTTCTTCGTCGAGGAGATGTCCAAGCGCTCCGGCGGCAAGCTGAAGGTCAAGGGCTTCGCCGACGCCAGCCTGGGCAGCGACATCCAGATGCAGAACGCCCTGATCGGCGGCGCGCAGGAGATGATGGTCGGCTCGACCGCCACGCTGGTCGGCATCGTCAAGGACTTCGCCGTCTTCGACCTGCCCTTCCTGTTCAACAACGAGCAGGAGGCCGACGCCGTGTTCGACGGCCCGTTCGGCCAGAAGCTGGCGGCCAAGCTGAACGACAAGGGCCTCGTCGGCCTCGTCTATTGGGAGAACGGCTTCCGCAACCTGACCAACAGCAAGCGCCCGGTCGAGAAGGTCGAGGACCTGAAGGGCATCAAGCTGCGCGTCATGCAGAACCCGGTCTACATCGACATGTTCAACGGCTTCGGCGCCAACGCCGTGCCGCTGTCCTTCTCCGAGCTGTTCACCGCCATGGAGACGGGCACCGTGGACGGCCAGGAGAACCCGGTCACCACCATCCAGTCCTCGAAGTTCTACGAGGTCCAGAAGTACCTGACCATTTCCAAGCACGTCTACAGCCCGTGGATCGTTCTGGCCTCCAAGCGCTGGTACGACGGCCTGTCCAACGACGAGCGCAAGATCATCAACGAAGCCGCCGCCGCCTCGCGCGACTTCGAGCGCAAGGACAGCCGCGAGGCGTCGAAGCAGAGCATCGCCTACCTCAAGGACAAGGGCATGCAGATCAACGAGCTGAGCGACGCCGAACTGGGCCGCATGCGTGAGATGGTCAAGCCGGCCATGGACAAGTTCGCCGCGGAAGGCGGCGCCGACCTGCTCAACGAACTGCAGGGCGAGATCAACAAGGTCCGCAAGTAAGCAAGGTCCGCAAGTAAGCCACTAAATTCCCTCTCCCCTCCGCTCACGCGCAAACGAAGTTTGCGCTGACGCGACAGGCGGACCTGTGGTCCGCCGAAAGCGGGGAGAGGGTCAGGGTGAGGGGGCGGCCACAGGCCGGAAACGCAGCCTCATTGCAGTGCGTATCCGCCCTGCGGGCGCCCCCTCATCCCAACCTTCTCCCCGGAGGGGAGAAGGGGTTTTTTACTTCACCCGCTCACCGGTGAACGGGTTCCAGCCCACGGCGGCCAGGACCGTCCAGGCCGTCACCGCCAGATGCGGGCGGCGGTAGTAGCGGAAATCGTCCGTGGTGCTGTCCGGCCCGATGGCGAGGCCGGTGGTGATGCTGTCCTCGCGCGTCGCCCAGACATGGCCGCCGCGGCTGACCTCCTTGCCGACCTCGGCCAGAAGCCGCTGCGCCTCGTCGGACCGCCCCAGCAGGCGGTAGACCAGCGCGGCCTGCGCCGTACCTTCCACCCACATGCCGTCGCGGTCGTCGTTGAAGTCGAAACCGCCGTCGACCCCGTGGGCCGTCTCCGCATAATCCAGCGCCATCCGCCACGCCTCCGGCGCGCCGCGCAGCAGCAACGGCCAGAGCTGGGCGTCCAGACCGGACGTGGCCCGGTTGACCGTTACCCCGTCCGGCGCCGTGCCGGTGGGGAAATGCCCGCCGCCGTCCGCCCACATGCGGTCGAGAAAGCCGCGCGCCGCCTTCTCCGGCCCGGCCCAGTCGCCTGCCGTGCCGCTGCGCTCCAGCCAGCCGAACAGGGCGACGAGGTCCGTGTTGTGCTCCGTCGCCTTCCAGGTCAGGGCCTGCGGCTTGTCGTCGAAGCCCTGGACGCCGCCGTTGAAGCCGCCCGGCCCGCGCGGGTCGGCGGTGTTGGCCACCACCCAGCGGGCCAGCTCCGCCGCACCGTTGCGGAAGCGCTCCTCGCCGGTCGCCTCGCCCAGAGTCATCAGCGCCAACCCCGCCCAGGCGACGTTGCCGGTGGCGGAGCCGACCTGATAGGCGTCCTCGAACCAGCGGTTCGCGGTGACGTCCCACCAGCCCATGGGCGGGATCGGCTTCTGGGTCTGGGCGCCGGCGCGGTAGGTGTTGCGCAGCCGCCCCTGGCGCCGCGCCCGGTCCAGCGTGGCCGCGGAGAGCAGCGACTCGCCAATGCGCAGCGCCGGCTCGGTCTTGCCGCAGGCGACCAGGGCGATGACGGCCAGCGCGTTGTCGTAGGTGAAGGCCGCGTCGCGCAACGGCAGCTCCGACGTCTGGCCGACGCCGAAGCTGCTGTCGTAGCTGCGCAGGAACACCGGTCCGGAGCCGGAGATCTCCGCCACCCGCGACTCCAGCGTGCCGCAGGTCTTCCCGGCCAGCGCCGCGGCGCTGTCCTCGGCCCTTGCGGCGCTTGATGACGCCGCCAAGGTGCCGAGACCGGCGGCGAGCAGCCACGCGGCCAGACGGCTTTTTCGCTTCATCGAAGACTCTCCCATTCCGGTCCCGGCGCCGCTCAGCCTTCGAAGGCGCGGACGGACTGGCGCTGCTCGCCCAGCCCTTCGACGCCCAGGCGCATGGTCTGGCCGGGCTGGAGCCAGGGATGGTTCGGTCCGCGCCCCATCGCCACGCCCTGCGGCGTGCCGGTGGCGATGACGTCGCCCGGCAGAAGGGTCATGAAGCGGCTGATGTAGGACACGATCTCGGCGACGCCGAAGATCATGTCGGCGGTCGTGCTGTCCTGCATCGGCTGGCCGTCCACCTCCAGCCACAGGCGCAGCGCCTGCGGGTCGGGCACCTCGTCGCGGGTGACCATCCAGGGACCGATCGGGCAGAAGCTGTCGGCGCTCTTGCCCTTGACCCACTGGCCGGTGCTCTCGGTCTGGAAGGCGCGCTCCGACACGTCGTTGAGGACGCAGTAGCCGGCGATGTGGTCGAAGGCGTCGGCCCGATCGACGTAGCGGGCGGTGCGGCCGATGACGATGCCGAGTTCGACCTCCCAATCGAGTTTGGTGGCGCCCCTCGGCATCTGGACCGGGTCGTTGGGGCCGCAGATGGCGGTGGTCGCCTTCATGAACAGCACCGGTTCCGCCGGCTCGGGCAGGCCGGATTCGGCGGCGTGGGCTCGGTAATTCAACCCGACGCAGACCACCTTGGACACCCCGGTGACGCAGGGGCCGAGCCGGGTCCCGTCCGGCACCTGGGCCAGCCGGTCGGTGTCGAGCGTGCGCAGATGGGCCAGACCGTCCTCGGTCAACGTGGCCGGACCGATGTCCGACACCACGCCCGACAGGTCGCGGATCACGCCGTTGCGGTCCAGAAGGCCCGGACGCTCATCGCCCGGCGGGCCGAATCGCAGAAGTTTCATCAGTCTAAACCCTTCCCGTTCCCGAAGGTTGAGCCGCGCCTCTCCTCCGGTGAGTGCTGTCCGGTTCCGGCCGAAGCCGGAAAGGGGCTGTTCCGTCGCGGTCCGGTCTGGTGTACCCTTTTTTCAGCCCATGGGGAAACCAGACGGGAGACGGATATGCCGGTGTGGCGCCGTTACCTCGTGAAGGAATCGACCGGGCGGCTGGTCGAACTGCCGAGCCGCCAATACGACCGCGCCGACGACGGCACGGCGCCGATCCCCGATTACGCCGGCCGCTGCGTTGAACTGGTGTCGGCGGTGCTGGTCGGCAAGCAGGGCGCGACGCCGACGGTGACCGAGGTCGCCTTCACCAAGCTGTATTTCGACCAGTCGGGATTCGTCGACGCCGCCAAGCGGGAACGGATGATCCGCCTGATGCTAGAAAGCTGCGCCGACCGGAGGTGCCGCAAGCCGGCCCGGCGGACCGACTGCAACGCCCTGGCGGAGCGCGCCGACGCCGCCCGCAGCGAGCTGATGCGCGACTTCGAATGGGCGCCGGCCCCGGCGGAGGTGACCGCCGCGCTGTTCGTCCTGGGACCGCCCCGCAGCGCCGCGCCATTGCACTGACACCCCCCTTTGCCCGCGACCTCCCCGAAAAGTCACATCCTCCAGGCTCTTCCCCCATGCCCGGCTGCCCCCATATGGCTCTCGGCACAGGAGGAGGAGCCCCGATGCATCGCCGCGCCATCATTCGCCGTTCGCTGCTGGCCCGGTCCACTTTTCCGAGGCCCACGCTAGCCCGTGTCCGGCAACTGGCTCTGATCGGCACGGGGTGGAGCCTGATCGGTCTGGGCGCGTTGATGTCGCCGTTGCCGGGGCCGTTCGGCTTCCCGGTGGCCCTTGCCGGTGGGGTGATCCTGCTGCGCAATTCTGCGAACGCCCGCCGCCTGTTCGTTCGGCTGAAGCGTCGTCATCCCCGGCTGCTCGGCCCCGTCGAGCGCATCCGCGTCAAGCTGCGCCATCGCCGCAACGCGGCCAAGGCCAAGGCGACCGCCACCGCCTGACGGGGGCCGTGCGCTCACTCATCGGGCCGAGATTCTCCCCGCGGTCAGGCCCGCTTGCGGGGGGCGGGCTTTTCCTCGTTGCCTGCATCGGCCTTCTCGGTATCGGCCTTTTTGGCAGCCGCCTTCTTCGGAGCGGCCTTTTTCACCGCGTCCTTCTTGGCCGGCTCCTTCTTCGAGGCCGTCGCCTTGGCCTTGGTCGGCTTCTCGGCCTTGGCGGGAGCCTCGGCGCCGTCGGCCGCCGCCGGTTCGGCGTCCTTCGGGGCCTTGCCCTTCTTGGCGGCGTCCTTGGCGGCCTTGGCCTCCAGAAGCTCCAGCGCCTGCTCCAGGGTCACGCTGTCCGCTTCCGTGCCCTTGGGGATGGAGGCGTAGACGGAGCCGTGCTTGACGTAGGGGCCGAAGCGACCCGAACCGGTGGTCACCGGCTTGCCGGTCTTCGGATGGTCGCCCAGTGTCTTGGCGGGGGCCGAGGCCTTCTTGGCGGCGCCCGCCAGCAGATCCACCGCGCGGTTGATGCCGATGGTCAGCACGTCGTCGTCGGGCGTCAGCGACTTGTAGACGCTGCCGTGCTTCAGGTAGGGGCCGAAGCGGCCGATGCCGGCGCTGATGTCCTCGCCCGTTTCCGGGTGGTTGCCGATGCTGCGCGGCAGGGCGAGCAGCTTCAGCGCGGTGTCGAGATCCACGTCGGCGGCGGCCATGCCCTTGGGCAGCGAGACGCGCTTGGGCTTCGGTTCCTCGGTTTTGACCTTCTTCTTGCCCTTGGTCTTTTTGCCGTCGGCGGGCGCCTCCTCGGCCACGGCCTCGGCCGGAGCGGCGGCCACCGGGGGCGGGCCGAGCTGGATGTAGGCGCCGTAGGGGCCGCGCCGCACGGTCACCGGCAGGCTGGTTTCCGGATCGTTGCCCAGCTCGCGCGGGCCTTCCTGCGCCTCGCCGTTCTCGTCGTTGGCGACGGCGAGCGGGCGGGTGTAGCGGCAGTCCGGATAGCGCGAGCAGCCGATGAAGGCGCCCATCTTGCCGAGCTTCAGGCCGAGCCGGCCCTGGCTGCACACCGGGCAGACGCGCGGGTCGTGTCCCGGCGTGCCGCTGTCGGCGTTGGTCGGGAAGAAATGGGGACCCAGCTCCTCGTCCAGCGTGGTCAGAACCTGGGTGATGGTCAGGTCCTTGGTCCCGTCCACCGCGACGTGGAAGGCGCGCCAGAAGTCGCGCAGCACGGTCTTCCAGTCGATCCGCCCGTCGGAAATCTCGTCGAGCTTGTTCTCCAGGTCGGCGGTGAAGTTGTACTCGACATACCGGTTGAAGAAGTTCTTCAGGAAGGCGGTGACCAAACGGCCGCGGTCTTCCGGAATGAAGCGCCGCTTGTCCAGCCGCACATAATTACGGTCCTGGAGCACCTGGAGGATGGAGGCGTAGGTGGACGGGCGGCCGATGCCCAGCTCCTCCAGCTTTTTGACCAGGCTCGCCTCGGTGTAGCGGGGCGGCGGCTGGGTGAAATGCTGCTCGGGGCTGATGTCGCCGCGGGCGAGGGCGTCGCCCTGCTCCATGGCGGGCAGGCGGCGCTCCTGGTCGTCGTCGGCGGCGCCGTCGTCGCGGTCCTCCTGATAGACCTTCAGGAAGCCGTCGAACACGACGACCGAGCCGGTGGCGCGCAGCACGACGTCCTTGGACGGCGAGGCGATGTCCACCGCCACCTGATCCAACACCGCGCTTTCCATCTGGCTGGCCAGCGTGCGCTTCCAGATCAGCTCGTACAGCCGCAGCTCGTCGCCTTCCAGATAGGTGGCGACCTCCTCCGGGCGGCGGAACAGGTCAGTCGGGCGGATGGCCTCGTGGGCTTCCTGGGCGTTCTTGGCGGCGGTCTTGTAGACGCGCGGCTGCGCCGGGACGTAGCGCTCGCCCCAATGGGAGCCGATCAGGTTGCGGGCGCCCTCGATGGCCTCCTGCGACAGGCTGACGCCGTCGGTTCGCATGTAGGTGATCAGGCCGACCGTCTCGCCGCCGATGTCCACGCCCTCGTACAGCCGCTGCGCGGTGCGCATGGTGCGGGTGGCGCCGAAGCCCAGCTTGCGCGAGGCCTCCTGCTGAAGGGTCGAGGTGGTGAAGGGCGGGGAGGGGTTGCGGCGGCTCTGTTTGCGCTCCACCGTCGCGACCGAGAAGGCCTGCGGGCTGATGCGCGCCACCGCAGCCTCCGCCGCCTCACGGGCGGGCAGGGCGAACTTGTCGAGCCGCTTGCCGTCGAGCTGGGTGAGCTGGGCCGTGAAGGAGGCGCCGCCCGGCGTGGCGAAGCCCACCTCGATGGTCCAATACTCCTGCGGCTTGAAGACCTCGATTTCCGACTCGCGCTCGCAGATCAGGCGCAGAGCCACCGACTGCACGCGGCCGGCCGAGCGCGAGCCCGGCAGCTTGCGCCACAGCACCGGCGACAGGGTGAAGCCCACAAGATAGTCGAGGGCGCGGCGGGCCAGATAAGCGTCCACCAGCTCCCGCGAGACGTCGCGCGGGGCTTCCAGCGCGGCCTGGACGGCGGTCTTGGTGATTTCGTTGAAGGTGATGCGCTGGACCTTGGAGTCGTCGATCAGCCGCTTTTCGCGCAGCAGCTCCGACAAATGCCAGGCGATGGCTTCCCCTTCGCGATCCGGGTCGGTTGCGAGATAGACGCGCTCGGCCCCTTTGACCGCCTTGGCGATCTCGTCGATGTGGCGCTTGGAGCGGTCGCCCAACTCCCAGTCCATGGCGAAGTCCTCGTCCGGACGCACCGATCCGTCGCGCGCCGGAAGGTCGCGCACATGGCCGAAGCTGGCGACCACGGTGTAGTCCGAGCCAAGGTATTTGTTGATGGTTTTCGCCTTGGCCGGCGATTCGACGATGACGACGTTGCTGCCCGGCAAGAGTCCGCGCCCCTGAAAGTGCCTATCCCATTCACCGGCGGTGCGGATCGGGATCAGATCAGGTTCACCTGATTCCCAGGCTGGCGCTGGACACGGCCCGCAAGCTCAAGTTCCAGCACCACGGTCAACACCACCGGAGCGGACAATTGGCACCCGCGGACGAGTTCGTCAATGGCAACTGGTGTGTGACCGAGGTTTTCCAGGATGACGGCGCGCGCCGAATCAAGGTCCGCCTCGGACGGCGGAGCGGGGCGGGCCTGGGCGAACAGGTCGCCCTGGCGCTCCCGCAGGGTTGGCGGCGACCGGTTGTCCAGCGCCCGCAGCACGTCGTCCACCCCCTCCACCAAGGCCGCCCCCTGACGCAGCAAATTGTTGGTGCCCTGACAGCGCGGGTCGAGCGGAGAACCGGGAACCGCCATCACCTCCCGTCCCTGTTCCAGCGCCATGCGCGCGGTGATGAGGGAGCCGGACCGCAGCGCCGCCTCCACCACCAGAACCCCCAGCGACAGGCCGGAAATCAGCCGGTTGCGGCGCGGGAAATGGCGGGCCTGCGGCGTCGTGCCGACCGGGCTTTCCGCCACGATCACACCCTGCTGCACTATGTCGCGGTAGAGCTTTTCGTTCTCCGGCGGGTAGACCACGTCGGCGCCGCCCGCCACCACCGCCGCCGTTCCGCTGCCGAGCGCCCCGGCATGGGCCGCCGTGTCGATCCCCCGCGCCAGCCCGGAAACGACCAGCAGTCCGGCCTCTCCCAGTTCCCGCGCCAGCCGCTCGGCGAATTTCTTGCCGTTCATCGAGGCGTTGCGCGCCCCGACCAGCGCCACCGCGCGCCGTTGCAGCAGATGCGGGTGACCGAGGAGCGACACAGCCGGGGGGGCGTCGTCCAGCGCCGCCATGGGTTCCGGATAGTCGGGCTCGCAGGAGAAGAGCAGGCGGGCGCCGATGCGGTCATTGGCGCGCAACTCGCGTTCGATGTCCGCCTTCGCCGCGATGCGCAGCGGCTTGGTCCGCCCGCCGCGCTTGGCGAGGTCGGGCAGCGCCTCCAGTGCGGCGCCGGCGCTGCCGAACTGCTCCAGCAGGCGGTGGAAGGTGATCGGTCCGACATTCTCGGTTCGAATGAGTCGGAGCCAGTCGAACCGCTCGGCGGCGGACAGGGTGCGGCGCGGTTGAATCATAAGCCACTTCATACAACCGGAGGCGGGGCACGATCAACACGCAAACGTGTGCGTTGGCCGCAGTCTCAAGACTCAGGCCCGGCGCTTCATTTGCGCCAGAAGCCGAAGAGCCCCTTCTTCTTCGGCGGAGCCTCCGGTTCGGGTTCCGGCTCCGGCTCGTCGTCGAAGGAGAAGGGATCGTCCTCGGCGTCGGCCTTCGCGGTTCCGGCCGGCTCGGTTTCGGCCTTGGACTCGTCCGGATCGTCGTCCGTGTCGAAGGAGAACGGGTCCTCCTCCGGTTCCGCATCCGTCTTGGCGGGGCTGTCCTCGGCCGTCTCCTCCGTTTCGTCATCGTCGAAGCTGAAGGGGTCGCTGTCGTCGTCGGAGTTGTTGGCCGAGTCGGTCGCCTCGGCCGTTTCGTCTTCGGTCTTCTCCTCCGTGTCGTCGGTGTCGAAGCTGAAGGGATCGCTGCCGTCCTCGTCCTCGTCCTCGTCATCATCGAAGTTGAAGGCGTTGGCGTCACCGCCGCCCGCCTCGTCGTCCTTGGCCTCGTCCTCATCGTCGTCGAAGCTGAAGGCAGAGAAATCCGAGGATTCTTCTTCCTCCTCATCGTCCTCGCCGAGAGCCGTGGCGGCAACGGCGACCGCGCTCGCCGCGCCCTGGCCGCGGCGCATCTCCGCCTTGAAGCGATCGAGCTCCTCGCGGAAGCGATCCTCGGCCTCGCTCCAGCGCTGGCGCTCCTGGTCGAGGGTGGCGAGCAGTTCCTCTTCCCGCACGCGGGCGGCGGCGCGTTCCGTGTCGAGCGCCTGGATCAAATCCTCCTGGCGTTGGAGAAGCGACTCGTGCCGCGTCTCCATCGCGTCGATGACCTCGCGCACATACTGTTCGAAGGCGCGGAACTGGAGCGCCAGAACATCCTCGTCGGCGTTGGCCGCCGCTGCGGTTGCCGTCGACTTCGCGGCCTTGGTCGCCTTGGTCGTCCGCCCCCCGTTTGGCACGGGCGGCGGTGGGGAGGGAGTTGCGGCGGCAGGGGGCGTGCGCGAGCCGGTGGGCGTGGCGCCGTCACCCCCCAGCCAGCGCGACACCAGGATGTAGGAGACTTGAAGTTCCTCCGCGATGCGGCGGTAGCTCCAGCCCTGCGCGCGCAGCCGTTCGGCCAGACGCTGGCGGTCCGGCTCCTCGCTGGGCGTCGCCGGGCGCGTGGGCAGGGAGGATGTCGGGCCGATCCCCTCGGTGGGGGTCGCGACGACGATCACATCCTTCAGTTTCTGGTCGGCCATCGGGTCTCCGCCGTCCTGCGCGCAGGGCGTTCCTTACCGCGATGTTGGCCGCTTTCGGGGAGCGCTGTCGATCCGGGACGGGTCCCGGTTGAAGCAGTCTGGGCGGGAAACCCGCCGGACCGGGCCAATTCGCGCCGATCCGGTCAGGTCAACTCCTGCCGGTCAGGTCAACTCCTGCCGGTCAGGTCAATTCCTGAATGTGCTCGACATAGTCGGACAGGGCGGCGATCCCCTGCTCGGTCAGTTCGATGAAGACACGGCGGCCGTCCTTCTCATCGGCGATCCGGCGTACCAGCCCGCGGTCGTGCAGTTCGGTGATCCGCCGCAGCGCCGTGGTCTGGGCCACGCCGGAGGCCATGCACAGCGACGACACGGAAATCCGCCGCCCGCGCAGATGGTTGGCCATCAGATCGAGCAGCATGTCCCAGCAGGGGTCCTCGAACAGCCCCTTCGGGAAATACTTGTCGCGGGCGACGCGGGATTGCTGGAGGGTTCTCAGCACCGCCAAGCGCCGGTTCTCTCCTGTCGCGGCGGAGGTGGAGGCGGGGGGAGCGGGGACCGGGGCCGGAGCGGCAGCCGCCGGCTGGCCCTCGCGCAGCGCCTTCACCGCTTCGATGAGGGCGAGGCCGTGGCGGTAGGCGTCCTCCAGCGCACCCTGCAACTCGCCATTGCCGGCGGACGGGGGCGGGGCGGGCAAGGGGGCCGCCGCCTGATGGGCGGCCAGTGCGCGGGCGAGCGCGCCGTGAAGCTGGCTGCCGTCCTGCGGATCGCTGACGAAATCCGCCGCGCGCAGATGCATGGCGCGGACGACGTCGGCCGCCGTGGCGTTGGGCGCGACGACGATGACCTGGAGGTGCCGCTGCACGCTCTTGCGCATCCGCTCGACCAGGGCCAGCCCGTCGAAATGGGGAAGGGCCAGTTCCACCGCCACGATGCCGATGCTGCCGTCCGCCTCCAGCGTGTCGAGCGCCGCGATGGGGTCGTGGGTCACATGGATGCGGTGGCCGTTGCGTTCGAAGGCGTCGTGCATGCCGATGCCCAGCGCGCGGTCCGCGCAGGCGATCAGGATGGACGTCGCCGAAACATGAAGGCCGGTGGTGGTCTGGACCGGGCGCACCGGCCACGCCAAGGGTCGCTCCAACTCGATCCGCATCGAAGCCCTTCCCCGTTGGGTGCATGGAATGCTGTGCTTAAGGATTACCACGCAAAGCAAACCATCATGGATGCAATCATGGTCCAAAATAGAGCAATCGAAGAATGTCTCAAAATTCCGCAAAAATTCGATGGATTAGGCGGAACGGCATAAGACGATGAGTTCGCCGCGTCTTCTATTCTTGGTTTGATAAGTCAAATTCAACGGATTGCCCTTTTGGGTTGCGGTGCGGTGGGCAAGGGTACGCGTTCGGCAGGGTCGGGCCGGAGCGGAGCCATGTCGCCGGGGTCTTCTCCAGACTGGACCCGTCTTGGAATCGGCGGCTTGCGCGATGCGCGTAAGGTTGGCCGCATCCCTTGCCGGCACCGGACCCATGCGCCTAACCCTGACCACCAAGATCATTTTGCTGCTGCAGGTGGCGCTCTGTTTCGCGCTGCTCTCCACCGCGGCGCTCTCCTATCTGAAGATGGAGCGCATGGTGGAGGACACCGTGGCGTCCCGCTTCACCGTCGCCCTGCGCGGGCTGGCGGGAGAGGTGGAGGGCGCCGTCAGCCTCGGCGTGTCCATCACCGCCCTGCGCAATCTCGATGCGCTGATCCAGCGCGCGATGGCGCGGGACGACCGGATCACCGGCTTGGTCCTGTTCACCGACACGGGCGAGGTGCTGGCGGCGGCGGGCCGGGGGGCGGGACATAGCGGGCCGGTGGGAGCGATCCCCGCCGGCTGGAAGGCGGCCTTCGCCCGCGACGGCAAGTCCGACCGGGTGGCCGCCGTCGCCGATGGCGACAGCCAGGCGCTTCTGCTCGGCATCCGCAACGCCTTCGGCGGCGTGGCCGGCGGCGTCGCCCTGACCTATTCGCTGGGCGAGGTGCAGGCGGGCATCCGTGGCACCATCCCGGACCTGCTGCTGTCCGGCGGCATCAATCTGCTGACCGGGCTTCTCGTCACCATGGTGGCGGTCTGGCTGCTGCTGCGCCCGATCCAGCGGCGGCTGCGCGAGATGACCGCCAGCATCAACATGCTGGGCATGGGCGAGCCGCCCAACCTGACCCCGGAACTGGCGGCCTTCGCCCCCGGCCTGAAGGATTTCGCCGACCGCATCCTGGAACAGCAGCAGCACGGGGCGGAGGAGGACCATCCCCCGCCCGCCGGTCCGGCGGCGGAGTCCGCGCGTCCGGCGGGAGTCACGCCATGAAGCTGTCCTTCATCCGCCGCCTGAACTGGCTGCTGACGGGCGTCGTGTCCATTCTGATGCTGGTCAGCCTCGCCGTCCAGACCAACCACGTCAACACGCTGTTCCGCCCGCTGATCGAGCCCGAGCTGGCCCGCAAGGCCGAGGTCGTCGGCTCCTACGTGGTGGCGCAGATCGACCGCGCGGTGGCGCTGGGCTTCGAGCTGGACAAGCTGGTCGGGATGGACGAGCTGCTGTCCGACGCGCTGGCTGCGAACCCGGACGTCAAGTATCTGGCGCTGGAGATCGGCGGGCGCCTCCACGCCTTCTCCGGGACCGAGGAGGCGCGGTCCGGCAGCCGGCTGACCGTCGCCGATGCCCCGCCGGAGGGCGAGTCCCCGCAATTCCTCGACACCGTCCTGCCCCTGGAGGGGAACGGCGAGGCGCGGCTGCATGTCGGCGTCGATTCCGGCTATGTCCGCTCCGCCATGAACGAGGTGGTGTTCGACCTCGGCTCCGTGCTGATCGTCGCCATCCTGCTCAACATCGAGATTCTGCTGCTGGTCGTCGGCTCCTCCGTCGCGGCGCCGCTGCGCCGGGTGACGGCGGTGATGAAGCAGGCCGCCGACGGGCATCTCGGCGTGCGCGTCGCCCTGCGCAACCGCGACGAGGTGGGCGAGCTGTCGCGCGCCGTCGACTGGGCGCTGGACAGCGTGCAGCACAAGGCCGACATGACCGCCTCCGAGCAGGCCATGACCAAGATCGGCATGATGCAGCGGGTGGTGGAGCTGCGCTTCGCCATCTTCATCTTCTCCCTGGCGGAGGAGCTGACCCGCACCTTCCTGTCCGTTTACATCAAGCAGCTGTTCGAGCCGGTGCCCGGCCTGTCGATGGAGATGGTCATCGGCGCGCCCATCGCCCTGTTCATGCTGCTCTGGGCGGTCAGCCAGCCGATCGCCGGCAGCGTGTCGGAACGGCGGGGGCGGCGGGCGGTGTTCCTTGGCGGGGCGCTGCTCTCCTTCGTCGGTCTGGTCGGCTCCGGCCTTGCCACCGACCTCATCCAGCTCATCGTCGCGCGCTGCCTGACCGCAATCGGCTACGCCAGCGTCTTCATCGCGGCTCAGGGCTTCGTCATCGACGCCACCGACCCCAAGCAGCGCGCCCAGGCCATCGCCCTGTACGCCGGCGGCATCCTCAGCGCCGGCGTCTGCGGCCCGGCCATCGGTGGCGTGATCGCCGGGCAGGTGGGGTTCCGCACGACCTTCCTGATCTCCGCCGGGCTGGCGCTGCTGGCCGCCTTCATGGCGTGGCAGGTGCTGCCGCGGGTGCGCGCGGCGCAGGCGAAATCCAGCCGCGGCCTGCGTCTGGCGGACGCCGTGCTGTGCCTGCGCAACCCGCGCTTCGTCGGTCTGGCCGTCTTCAGCGCGGTCCCGGCCAAGCTGGGGCTGACGGCGTTGCTGTTCTTCCTGCTGCCGCTGGCGCTGGACGACCAGGGGGTCAGCCAGTCCTGGATTGGGCGCGTGCTGCTGCTCTACTGGCTGCTGATGATCGTGGTGTCGCCGATGGCCGCGAAGCTGTCGGACCGCTCGGGCCAGCGCATCGGCTTCCTGGTGGCGGGCGGGCTGACCGCCGCCGGGGCGGCGTATGTGCTGTCGATGCCGGGTTCGCTCGGCACGGCGCTGGCCGGGGTCGCCCTGCTGGGGGTGGCGCACGCCATGCTCGGCGCGCCGCAACTCGCCATGCTCGCCGACGTCTGCGTCAAGGAGCGGGCGGCGTTGGGCGAGACCACGGTGATCGGCATGTTCCGCCTGATCGAGCGGCTGGGCTCCGTCGTCGCTCCATTCCTGGCCGGGCTGTTCCTGGCCCACTACGGCTATGCCGGGGCGCTGAAGGGCATCGGCGCGGTGCTGGCGGCCTGCGTCGCCGTGCAGCTTCTGCTGAGCGCCCTGTTCCGCCCGCGCCCGCCCGCCGCCGATCTTCCGCAGAGGACCCCCGCATGAGCCTGTCCCGCCGCACCGTCCTGACGGGAGCCCTCACCGCTGGAACGCTGGCGGCCGGCGGCTTCCCGGCCCTTGCGCAGCAGCCATCCTTCGGTCCGACGGCCCGGACCTTCACCGCCGCCAAGCCGGCGCGCATCGTCGTGCTGACCCCGCGCAAGGATGTGGGCGACGTGCTGGGCCTGCGCGACTTCATCGCGTCGAGCGGCCTGTCCGCCACGGTGGAGGTGCGCGAGGTGCCTCAGGCCTCCGCCATGCCGGCGCTGCTGCCGGAGATCCGGGCGTCCAAGCCCGATCTGGTGGTGACGGTCTTCACCCCGCTCACGCTGGGAACGGTCGGGCGCTACGACGATCCGGACCCGTCGCGCTTCCTGACCGACGTGCCGGTGGTCTTCACCTCGGTCACCGACCCGGTGGCGTCGCGCGTCGTGCGTGGGCTCGATCGTCCGGGGCGCGCGGTCACCGGCACGCGGCACATCGCGCCGGTCGCGGTGCAGATGAAGACGATGCTGTCCTACCGTCGCTGGAAAAAGATCGCCGCGGTCTACAACCCGGCGGAGGACAACATGGTCGTTGCCGTGCGCGACCTGAAGGAGGAGGCCGCCCGCCAGGGGGTGGAGGTCCACGACGCCGCCCTGCCGCGCGACGCCTCCGGCGCGCCGGTCGCCGCCGCCATTCCCGACCTGATCGCCGACGCGGCGCGCACCGGGTCGGAGCTGGTCTACATCGGGCCGGACACGCTGGTCGCCTCCGGCAATAACGCTGTGGTGGCGGAGCAGGCGCTGGCGCACCGGCTGGCCACCTTCTGCTCCACCGAGCTGCCGATCCGCCGGGCCAACCTGCTGATGGGGCTGGTCAGCCCGGCGGTCAACGTCGGGCGCTTCGCCGGGCTGAAGGCGGTGGAGATCCTGACCGGGGCCAAGCCCGCCGACACCATCCCGGTGGAAACGCTGAACCGCTTCTCCCTGCTGCTGCGCATCGGGGCGGCCAAACAACTGGACCTCTACCCGCCGATGCGCCTGCTCAACATCGCCGAAATCGTGCAGGACGCCTGACATGACGGTCCTCTTATCCCCCGAACAGACGGTCCACACGGGTATGCTGCGCGTCCGGCGCGGCGAGCCGGTCTGCGTTCCCTACCGCATCCGCTTCCTCGGTCCCGCCGACCTGCCGGCTCTGGAGGCGTTCCGCGGCTACATCTTCGGGCAGTTGCCGGACATCGACGCCTATTTCCCCGAAACGCCGGAGTTCACCGGGCTGCATCTGGGCGAGCGCGGTGTGACGCTGGGGCTGGAGGCCGAGGGCCGGCTGATCGGCTGCGCCATCCTGGGGCTGCCCATGCCCGGCATGCCGGCCTTCGTGGACGACCTGCCGCACGCCCGTCCCGCCGTGGCCGCCACCGCCCACATGGCGAGCTGCATGGTCCATCCGGACTTCCGCGGCAACGGGCTGCAACGGCTGCTGGTGACGCTGCGCACGCTCCACGCGCTGGGGGCGGGGCGCCCGCATCTGCTCTCACGCGTCGCCCTGTCGAATCCGCGCAGCCTGTCGAACCTGCTGGCCGGTGGCTTCCTGGTGCGCCGGGTCCTGGTCATGCACGCCAGCGGCCGGCTGCGCTACCTGCTGCACCGCGACCTCGGCGCGGCGCCGCCCACCTGGGTGCCGGGCAGCGAGCGCGTCTTCGCCGTGCCGGAGTTGGAGGAGCAGAGGGCGGTGATCGAGGCCGGCTGGGTCGGGCGTTCGGTGGAACTGGACGGTCCCGTGCCGCTGGTCACCTACGCGCGCCCGGTGCAGGCGGTGCAGGCCGTGCCGCAGGATGCCGCGCTGGAGGCCCTGCCGTGAGCGCCCCCCGCAGGACGGCGGTCGTCGTCGATCCCTATTCCACCGGCGTCCTTCTGGCGCCGCGCCTGCGCGCGCGGGGCTACGAGGTGGTCGCGGTGCAGAGCCGCCCGGACCTCGCGCCGTCGCTGCTGCGCAGTTACCAGCCCGGCGACTTCGCGGCGCACATCCTCCATGACGGCGATCTCGACGCGCTGGCCGAGCGGTTGCGCCCTCTGGCCCCGGCCTTCATCCTTCCGGGCAACGAGTCCGCGGTGGAGCTGACCGACGCGCTGGGCGCCGTCCTGGGCACGCCGGGCAACAGCCCGAAGCTGACCGCCGCGCGCCGCAACAAGTTCATGATGATCGAGCGGCTGGCCGCCGCCGGCCTGCTGACCGCCCGCCAGACCATGGCGACCGGCGCCGCGGAGGCGGTGGAATGGGCGGCGCAGGCGGGCTGGCCCGTGGTGGCGAAGCCGATGGCCAGCGCCTCCACCGACCATGTCTATTTCTGTGACACACCCGCGCAGTTGCGCGCCGCCGTCGACGCCATCCTCGGCAGCCGCGATTTCTGCGGCTCGGCCAACGAGCGGGTGCTGGTGCAAACCTACCTCGACGGCCTCGAATACGTCGTCAACACGGTCAGCCGCGGCGGTCGCCACTATGTCTGCGACGTGCTGCTGTCCGCCAAGCGGGCGCTGAACGGGTCGCCCTTCGTCTATGATTACTACCGGCTTCTGCCGCCGGAGGAGCCGGTGGCGCAGGCGTTGATGGCCTACATCCGCCGCGTTCTCGACGCGCTGGAGATCACCGACGGCGCCGGCCATGCCGAGGTGCGGATGACCGCGCGCGGCCCCGCCCTGGTGGAGATCGCGGCGCGCGCCATGGGGCCGGCCGGCTCCACCACCGGCATCGCGGCGGGCACCGGGCACGATCAGGTCGATCTGCTGATCGACTCCTTCGACGGGGCGGCGGCGGTCGGGCCGCTGCTCGACGGCCATTACCGGTTCCTGGCCGACGCGATGGTCCTCTATCTGCCGGTGCTGGTGTCGGGCCGGGTGGAGGCGCTTCCGGATCTCTCCATTCTGGACGGGATGGCGAGCGTGCGCGGCTACAGCCTTGTGCCGCGGCTGGGGGACGAGGTGGTGCCGACGCTCGATCTGACGCAGGTGCTGGCGAAAATCTACCTCGCCCATCCGGACCGCGCCGTGTTCGAGCGCGACTGGGCCGCCATCCGCTCGCTGGAGGACAGTCTCCAGCCGACCGTCGCGTAGCGTCGGAGCGGGCGGGCGGCGATGGCGCATGTCCCATACGAGCAGCGCTGGGCATCGGCCCGCAAGCGCTTCGAGGCCGCAACGGCGAAGCACCGGCCGAAGGACGCCAAGGCGGTCGCCGCCGCGCTGAACGGCGACGCCGCGCTGGTCAAGGCGCTGAAGGCCGGCGACGCCGTCCACCGCGCCGCCACGGCCGGTGACGAGGCCGCGAAGGATCTCGTTGCCGCCGGAAAGGACGCCACGAAGGCGCGCAAGGCCTATCTGGCCGTGCTGGCAAAGGCGTTGGACGAGGATACGGCGAGCCGTGGCGACAAGGCCGCGGCGGCGGCCTGCGAGCGGGCGATGAAGGCGCTCGCCAAGGACCTCGCCGAACTTGAAGCGGACATCGGCGCGGACGCCGACCGCTTCAAGGCGCAAGCCGCGCAGGCCGAGAAGGACGCCGCCTCGGCGGAGCGGGCGCAGAAGCGGTGGGAGGCGAACATCAACGGCGCGCTGGCCCGTGCCGCCGCCGGAGTCGCCAAGGTGCGCGCCAAGCCGACGCCGGACACCTACAACGAGCTGTTCCCGGCGCTGGCCCGCGATCTCGCCACCCAGCTCGCCGCGGCGAAGGCGCTGGACGGGCTGCGCGCCGATCCGGACTTCTACCGCCGGAAGCTTGCCCCCTGGGCCGGGCAGGGCGGCGACGGGCCGCCGATGCGCGTGCCACCCGACTACACCGCCCGTCAGATCACCGACCTCATCAAGGAGTTCGCCACCGTCTGCAAGGGCGTGGTGCAGCTGGTGGGCGGCCGCTGAAACGAGGCGGGGAGGGAAGCCGCCGTTTTGGACCCATTCGGTTCCGGTAGCGGTGGGAGAGGAGCAATCGCCGATTCCGAGGGGCGCGCCCGCCTCCTACCATGCGGACCGATAGGGTGAAGACTTGGTTAAGCGGAGGAGCTGAGACATGGGTGGTCCCCTGAAGCGCATCGACATCCCGGACATCCTGACCCAGAAGGACTGGGACAAGAAGAAGGGCGCCATCGCCAAGATCGCCGGCAAGACCGGCATCGGCGACGCGATGAAGGCGGTGGACAAGGCGCACGGCGCCATCGACTGGAAGAAGCTGAGCGTGTCGGTCAACTCCCCCAGCAACGCCACGCTGGACGATCTCGACTCGCTGCTGGAGGAGGCGCGGGCGGAGTACAAGCGCTCGGTCGAGCCGCTGCGCACCCAGCTCCAGAAGCTGCGCGATCTGGCCGAGGCGACGGCGAAGAAGTTCAAATCCAACAAGCTGATCCCGAAGGACTCCGCCGCTCACGCGGAGAAGGTGGCCAAGGCCGCCGATCAGCTCTTCGTCGCCTTCAACCAGTCCTCGCTCGGCGACAAGATCGTCGATGATTACGAGGGCATGAAGGATGCCATCGAGAAGGCCGACAAGGTGCGCGCCAAGGGGCGGGAGATCCTGGAGAAGTACATGCTGTCCCTGGCGAAGAAGCTGAAGACGGCGAAGACGGTGAGCGACTACCAGGACCTGTGGAAGGAAGACATCCGCGGCGTCGGCACCCAGCTGCCGAAAATGCCCGAGCTGAAGGCCTTTCTGAAGGACTGGCGCAACATCTCGTCCCAGGACGGCATTCCGGAAACCGACGAGGACGTGAAGGGCCGTTGCAAGGAGGTGATGGCCGTGCTCGCCCGCATGGACAAGCAGATGAAGGCCATGGCCTGACCGCGTTCAGCGCGGCGGTCCATCGGGTGCAAAGGGTGAGGCGTCCGGACGTTCGCCGGTGTTCAGGCGAATCCGGACGCTTTTCCATTAGCGGATTCTGTTGGAAACGCCGCATTCGACGGTCGGTGCCAAATACAGGCCGAGTCCCTGACTGAGAGGTTAAATCCACATTTTCTATAGGATTTACGATTGATCAAGCTTATCGCAAATTTCTGAGTCGTTGTTGCGTCGTTGGCTGATTATACTTCGCAGCGTGGCCGGTTTCGGTTTCATGGGGTGTCGGCTTTAAATGCCTGGGTGCATCGGTATTTCCGCAACAACCGTTATGCGATACCTCTCATGATGGGATCGGCTCGGCGCCTTTCGACCTGCGGGGCGGGCCGCGGCTTGTGTCATGCGCCTGTCGAAGGAACTGTGCTCCGGTGCCTCTGCCGCCTGCCGTCATGCCGTCCGTAACCGCCGTTTTTGCGCGTGTCGCCCGATGGCTGGGCGCGGTTCTGCTCCTCGCCCTTCTTTGCACCGTTCCGGCCCTTGCCACCGTCCTGCCGCAGGCGGAGCGCGGCGTGCTCGATCTGCGCGGCTGGTACGCCGACCTTGACGGGCCGGTGTCGCTGGACGGCGAATGGCTGGTATCGTGGGACCGTCTGGCCGGTGAGGAAAGCCTGAACCCGCTGCCGGAGCCGGATGGAGCGCTTTGGACGCCCTTCGCCCTGCCGGCGATCTGGAACGGCGCCGAGCGCCCGGACGGCCGGGAAATGGACGGGATGGGAGCCGCCACCTTCCGCCTGAAGATCCTGCTGCCGCCGGGCATGCCGCCGCTGACGCTGAAGATGCCGCCGGTCAACTCCGCCATGCGGGTGTGGGTCGACGGCCGCTCGGCCGCCGCCGCCGGGGTTCCGGCCCTGGCCGCCGCGCAGGAGCAGTCCTCCTCTGTCTCCCGCTTCGTCACGCTGCATGGCGGCCAGCGGGTGATCGAACTGGCGGTGGAGGTCTCCAACCATTTCCATTTCGAAGGCGGGATCGGGCGCACGATCTATCTCGACGCCAACGGCGGGCTGTCGCGGCTGTGGCAGCGGCAGCTGATGACCAACGCCGGGGCGTTGATGTCGTTGTCCCTGATGGCGCTGTTCATCGGCGCCTTCCTCCGTCGACGCCTCTCGGCGGCTCCGCTGTTCCTGGTGATGCTTCTGGCCGCCTGCGCCATGCGATTGATCTGCACCAGCGAACTGCTGCGCGTCTTCTTTCCCGGCGTGTCGGAGGTGTGGGCCTACCGGCTGGAGTATCTGCCAATCTACCTGTTCTACCCGATCTACTTCCACCTGCTGCGCGAGCTGTTTCCCGGATGCCTGCACCGTGGGGTCGGGCGCGCCATGCTGGCGGTCGCCGTGCCGGGTGTGTTCCTGGTGCTGGTGACCGAACCGGCGCAGTTCACGCGGTTGCGCGACGTGGCGAGTCTGTTGCTGGTGCTGTCGGCCCTGTATTTCGCGTGGCGGCTCGCCGTGGCGGCCCTGCGCCGCCATTCCGGCGCGCTCCTGCTGGGGGCGGGGGCGCTGGCCTTCCTGGGGTCGGTGGTGCACGACGCGCTGATGTACGCGCATTTCTTCGAAAGCATCGACCTCGTTCCCTACGGCGCGCTGCTGTTCCTGTTCAGCCACGCGCTGGTGCTGGGGCGGCGGGTGGAGACGGCCTTCCTCAACGAACGCCGGCTGTCGCAGGAACTGGCCGCCCTCAACGAGGGGCTGGAGCGCCAGATCGCCGAGCGCACCCGCGCCTTGTCGGACAAGTCCGCAACGCTGGAGCGCTTCCTCGCCAACCTCAGCCACGAGGTCCGGACCCCGCTGAACGCCATTCTCGGCATGGTGCGGGTGATCCGCCGCGAGGGGGCGACCGACCAGATGGACGAGCGGTTGCGCGTCGCGGACGGGGCGGGGAGGCATCTCGTTTCCATGCTCGACACCATCCTCGACCTGTCGCGGCTGGAAGCGGGGCGGATGGAGCTGCACCCCCAGCCCACCGACGTGGTCGCCCTGGTTGAGGACGCCGTGGCGCTGATGCGTGCCGGCGCGGAGGAGAAGGGCCTAGCCCTGTCCCTGACGGTGAGCGGGTTGGGGGTGGCGCGCTTTTGGATCGATCCACTGCGCCTGCGTCAGATCGTTCTGAACCTGCTGAGCAACGCGGTGAAATTCACCGAACGTGGCGGGGTGGAGGTGACGCTGACCACGAAGCCGGCACCGTCGGAAACGGGAAGTGGGACGGAAACGGGAAGTGGGACGGTCGTTCTGTGTCTGTCCGTGGCGGACAGCGGACCCGGCGTGCCGCGGGCGGCGCAGGCCATCATCTTCGAGCCCTTCCATCGGTTGGAGGGCAGCCGGTTGGAAGGCAACCGTCGCGACGGTGCCGGGCTTGGCCTCGCCATCGTCGATGGGCTCGTCCGGCTGATGGGGGGCGACGTCTGCCTGGAGGGGCGGCCGGGTGGCGGCTCCCTCTTCGCCGTTTCGCTGCCGACGCGCCCGTTGCCGGTCGCCGCCCCGTCGCCGGACCGCGCCGCTCCGATGCCCGTTCCGGGCAGCCTGGACATCCTGGTGGTGGAGGATGCGCCGGAGAACCAAGCCGTCCTTCGTGAGTTTCTGGCGCCCGGCGGCCACCGCGCCGTCTATGTGGACAGCGGCGAGGAGGCCCTGGCGGTGCTGGCCAGTCGCGTCGTGGACGTCGTGCTGCTCGACATGCGGCTTCCGGGCATCGACGGGGTGGAGGTGACGCGGCGCATCCGCGCGTTGCCGGACGCCGAGCGGGCGCTGATACCGGTGATCGCGGTGACCGCCAACAGCTCTCCGGAGGACCGGGCGGACTATCTGGACGCCGGCGTGGACGAGGTGGTGGCGAAGCCGGTGGACCCCGACGCGCTTCAGGACGCGCTCGCCCGACACGCGCCGTCCGGCTCCTGCGCACCCGCTCCGGTCTTCGCGATCCAGCGGGCGCCGCCCACGGCGGCACCGGTCACAGGAGGTCTAACCGTCGCGGACCGGGCGCGGTTGATGGACCGCTTCGCCCAGGCCTGCCGGGAGGTGCTGGCGGTTCTCGAAGATCCGGAATCGCCGCCCCGGCGCGTGGTCGACGCGGCCCACCGCATGAAGGGCAGCGGCGGGACTTATGGCTTTCCGGAGGTGAGCGCCGCGGCGCGGGCGCTGGAGCGGACGGCGCAGGCCGTCGAAAACGGAAGCGGGGAGGCCGCTTCCATGCAAGGGGACGCGGCGGCGCTTCGGGACCGGCTTCACGCCGCCCTGCGCGCCATCGAAAAAGGGGAGGCGAAACTGACATGACGGCGACAGGGGTTGTTGCGGCGGGAACGGCAGCGGCGGGCAGGGCATCATGAGCGTCGGATCGGAGTTGGTCGGGCGGACCGTGCTGGTGGTCGAGGACTCCCCGGAGACGCAGGATTTGATCGCGACCTATCTGGAACATCAGGGGCTGCGGGTCCTGCGGGCTGCGAATGGGGCGGAACTGACCGCGCGCATTGCGGAAGACCGGCCCGATCTCGTGCTGCTGGACATCAACCTGCCGGATTGCGACGGGCTGGCCCTTGCCGAGCGGCTGCGCCTGGGAGAAGCCGTTCCGCTGATTTTCGTGACCGGCCGCGACAGCCCGACCGACCGTATCGCCGGCCTGTCCCATGGCGGCGACTATGTGACCAAGCCGGTCGACCTGCTCGAATTGCTGATCCGCATCCGCAACCTGCTGCGCCGCTCCGGAGCGTCCGCCGTTCCGGCCGCATCCGCGGAAGGTGGAGCGGTTCCGTCGCCCGACGCGCCGCTGACCTTTCAGGGATGGCGTCTGGATCTGGTGCGCCGTGCGCTGTTCCGTCCCGATGGCTCCTACCTCGCTTTGACGACGGGGGAGTTCAACATCCTGGCGGCGCTGGCGGCCATGCGGCCAAACCCGGTCAGCCGTGAATACCTGCTCGACGTGATCAGCAACCGTGACCCGCGCTCCATCAGCGAGCATACGGTGGACACGCTGATCACCCGGCTGCGTCGCAAGATGCGGTTGGACGACAGCGCGCCTTCACCGATCATTACCGTCCGCGGGGTCGGTTATGCGTTGGAATCTGACGAATCTTGACGATAATGATTAATATGCAATAATAAATCGCATGTTACTCCGTTCGAAAAGTATCAACGGCCGTTGATACGCGTTCGAACGGGGTAATGCTATACATCACCCAACGAATGATTGACGGTTCCAAGCGGGTACCCGGGGGTGGTGGAGCGTTCCGCCGCATCGGGTCGCCGCGCCGGGCCTGACACCGCCGCCGGCCACCGGCGTGCGATCTGATGCGGGTGAGAGCGGCATGCAACGGTCCCTGGTTTCGCGTTCGGCGGAGCGTCTCGCGCTGACTGGTCGCATGGCGGCCAATCAAACGGCGGCCAGTCAAACGGTGACGGATTACCCGGCACCGCGTTACTCAGCAGCGGCGCCTTCCATTTTGATCGTCGGCAATGACAGCGCCGCCATCGCCGGGATCCGTGATTGCGCCCTGAGGCTCGGCCATCGGGTGCAGGACACGCGCGACGTGATTTCCGCGCTGGGCCTGCTCGATGTGGATCGCAGCGTCGGTGTCGTGTTCGTGGATGGCGGGTCGCCCTGGTTCGACGGGCTGGCGCTGATGGAACGGCTGCACCGCACCCACCGCGGCCTCGCCTGCATCCTCTTCGCCCGAAACCCGGAGGCGGACGACGTGGTGCGCGCCCTGCGGCTCGACGCCGCCGACGTGGTGACCGACCCGGAGGACGAGGCGCAGATCGAGCGCGCGCTCGCCCGTGTCCTCGGTGGTGGTGAGGGCGTCGCATCGTCGGTCCCGGATCGGCCGCCGGTCTCGATGGGCAGCCATGACGACGCGCTGGAACAGGCCTACCGCCATGGGCTGGCGTTGGTCGAAACGGTGCGGGCCTTGCGCGGGGAGGCCGCGGCGGCCCGTGTGATGCCCTTCGTCGCGGCGCATCGCGCGGCGACCGCACCAGCAACCTCTCCTGCGGCGATCACCACCGCGGCTCAACCCGCTTGCGAAGCGGCGGCCGATGGCGGCACGCCGGACAGCCTGGGCATCCTGACGGCGATCCGGCGCAAGCGCGCCGCCCGCGAGAAGTTCTTTCCCAAGGGCCTGTTCGAAGACCCGTGCTGGGACATGCTGCTGGACCTGATGATCAACCATCTCCAGGGGCGGCGGATTTCCGTGTCGTCGCTGTGCATCGCCTCCGGCGTCGCCCAGACCACGGCGCTGCGCCGCATCACCGACCTGCACGACCGCGGGCTGGTCCGGCGCATCGCCGACGACAAGGACGGCCGCCGCGTCTTCATCGAACTGACCGAAGAGGGCGTGGCCGCCATGGAGCGTTACGTGGAGACGGTCGGGCCGCTGGGCTGATCGCCTTCCGCTCCGGCCTCCGCTTGGCGGGAACAGTCCGGCCAGGGGCAGGCGCAGGAGGGGAAACGGCACTCGTCGCCGTTCACGTCGCTGGCCTGCACGGCAATCTTGTAGCGCAGGCCGTGGGCCGACGGCGTGTCGATCAGGCCGCAGGCCTCGTAGACCTCGACATTGACGCGGGCCGATTGCAGGGCAACCCGCGCGATCTGTTTGGGATCTTTCATCATCGGCGTCTCGGCCTCGCTTCCGCTGCGTCGTCGGTTCCTTCAACGCATGTTCGGTGCCGTTGTGCCAGGGCGTATCGGAAGGACTTCCTTTGGCACGGCCACGGCCCCCTTACGGTTCGCGCCACATCGACCGATAGGCGTCCTCCAGCGACCGGGCGAAGGCCGGCGCGTCGCACAGCGGGGACTGGCGTAGGCGTTCCCGCAGGCCGGCGCGCAGGGCGGCCAGGGACTCCAGGTCGCCGACGAGGGCGGCGGTCTTGGCGACGTAGTCCTCCGGGGTGTCCGCCACCAGCTGGTCGGCGAGGCCGAGCGTTTCCAGGAAGCTGACCCCGATCCGCCCCGCCCAGCGGTCGCCGCGCAGGGTCACCACCGGCACGCCCATCCACAGGCTCTCGGCCGTCGTCGTGCCGCCGCCGAAGGGGGTGGGGGACAGCGCGAGGTCGATGCCGTTGTGGCTGCGGAAATAGTCGACCCGCGGCGTCTTCCCCTCCATGCGCAGGCGGTTCGGCGCGATACCGTGCGCGGCGAACTGGTCGCGCAGGGCCTGACGCACCCCGTAATCGCCGAACTCCCGCGACTTCAGCAGCAGGCGGGCTTGCGGCAGGGCGGCCAGGACCTGCGCCCACAGCGCGATGGTCGGGCGGGTGATCTTGGCCCGGTTGTGGAAGGCGCCGAGCGTGACCGGACCGCCGCTGAGCGCCGGGAGTGGCCCGACCGGCACATCCTCCACTGGCGGGGTGAAACACAAATAGCTGTCAGGCAGGCGCCAGACCTTCTCGGTGAAGAACCGCTCCTCCCCCGGCGGCAGGACGTGGCGGTCGGCGATGATCCAGTCCATGGCCGGCAGGCCGGTCGTCCCGAAATAGCCGAGCCAGCTCGCCTGGACGGGCGCGGGCCGCCGGGCGAATAGGGTGAGGCGGTTGTTTCCTGTATGGCCGGACAGGTCGACGAGGATGTCGATGCCGTCCCGGCGGATCAGGTCGGCCACCGCCCCGTCGTCCATGCCGACGATCGGGCGCCATCCGTCGGCGGCCGCGCGAAGGCTCTCCGTCACGTCGTCGGTCCGGCCGTTGTTGGCATAACCGAAGGCGGCAACCGCCTTGCGGTCGTGCGCCTTCAGGACGCTTTCCAGGAAGTAGCCGACGGGATGGCTGTTGAAGTCGCTGGAAACGTAGCCGATGCGCAGCGGACGGGGGCGGTCGTCGCGGACCATCGGAGCGGCCGCCGGGAGTGCGCCGCCGCTTCGTTCGGCCCAGTCGCGGGCGGCAGCAAGGAAATCGGCGTTCCCGCACTCTGGCACATAATGCTGCGCCATCAGAACGTTGCTGTGCGCCATCGGGTAGTCCGGACGGTGCGTCAACGCCGAACGGTAGGCGGCCATGGCCTGCTCCAGATGCCCTTGTCCTTTCAGCGTGTTGCCGAGGTTGGACCAGGCCAGGGCGAAATCGGGCCGGAAGGTCAGGGCGACGCGGTGGGCCGCTGCCGCTTCGCCCAGCCGGCCCTGCAGGTCCAGGGCGTAGCCGAGATTGCAATGGGCGTCGGCGTTGGCCGGCGCCGCCTGGATGGCGTCGGTGAAGGCGGCGATGGCGGCGTCGGTCTGCCCGACCTCCAGGAACAACGAGCCGAGGTTGTTCAGCGCCTCCACGAAGCCGGGCTGGAGCGCGATGGCCTGACGGTAGGCGGCGACGCTTTCGTTGGGCCGCCGTTGAAGGCGAAACAGATTGCCCAGCCGGAAATGGATGTCCGCCCGGTCCGGGCCGAGGCGCAGCGCCGCCATCAGGGCGTCCAGGGCCTCGTCCACGCGGCCCGCGTCGAGCAGGGCGGAGCCGAGATTCAGGTGGTACTCCAGCGCTTCCCGGAAGGACAAGGCGGTGCGGATGCTGGCGATGCCGGATTCGTGGTCGCCGCGTTCGGACTGCAGCACGCCCAGCAGATGCCAGGCGTCGGGGTTCCGCGGCTCACGCTTCAGGATCTGGCGGTACGCCCGCTCCGCCTCGTCGCCGCGGCCTTCGTTGTGGAGGGTCAGGGCATCGGTGATCGAGGGCCGGGGGCTGCGGTGGTCCGTCATGGAGCGTCCATCTTGAGGAGCGGGCATCGCGGGAGTTGGCAGTGCAACTCGGGGGAGAGTAGACCGCCCGGCAAGGTCACGTCCATGAGGGAAGGGCGGGTTCTCAGCGGAAGAGGCCAGTGACGATCCGGACCATGACGCCCGACCCGGACGCCACCAGAACGGCGTCCGACCCGGCGCGGACCCAATGATGCCCGCGCGGCGGCCGGTGCAGATGATACGCGGCGGGCGTAGCGATGACGTAGCGCCGCGACGCGTAGGTGGCGGGCAGCCGGTCGCCGGGCCTCCAATGCCGCGCCGCGCGGTGGACGGGCGGAGGCGGGCGGTGCAGATCGGGGTGGCGCAGATCGGGGCCGCGGTGGTCGCGTTCCATCCGCGGCGGCTCGCGATGATCAGGTCCCCAGCCGGCGGCGGAGGCGTCTTGGGTGCCCAGGCCGACCAGCACGGAGGCGGCGGTCAAGGCGGTGGTCATGGTGGCGATCAGGATGCGCGACATGGGGGTGTCCCTCTTCTCATCAGGCCGGGATCATGATCCCGATGCCCCCGATGCTGCGCGAGCCCTGTTGCCGGCGTGTGTCCGGCGGCCCCCTGTTTGGTAACGGACTGTTACGGCTCAGCCGAGTTCGAAGGTCGTGACGCCGTACAGGCGCGCGGTGTCGATGGTTGGGGCGGGGCCGAGATACATGCGGGCGGTTTCGAATTGCGGGGTCAGGCCCAGCTCCTCCGCCAGCAGGACGGCGTCGCGGTTGACCTCCGGCACGTCGAGGAAGATAGGACCCTCTCCCGCCGTAGCGGCGAGCGCCAGCGCCAGATCGCGCGCCGTGGCGCGGTCGGCGGCGTAGAGCGGGCCGAGCTTGCTGCCGGTGTGGCAGGGGCGGATCACCCCGAAGCCCCTCAACTCCCCGTCACACATGGCGGCGAGCGCAGTGGCGCCGGGCAAGGCGATCCAGTTGGACAGGAAGCCGGCGCGGGGCGCCGGGAACAGCGCTCGGTCCCAGTCCAGCAGCCGGTCGAAGGGCACCGTCCGCGTGTCCACCAGCGCCGCGGCGGAGGAGGTTCCGGCGGGCGGCGTGCCGCCATAACGGATGTTGCGGTACGCGAGCGCGAAGCCGGACTTGCGGTAATTGTCCTGCTGCGCCACCACCCCGTCCAGACCGACGGTGCAGCCCTCCAGATGCCTCAGCCCGGCCCGCCAAAGGTCCCAGCCGAGGCCGCGCCCGCGCATCTCGGGCCGCACGATGTAGAAGCCGAGGAAGCCGAAGTTCTCGGGATAGCGCACGACGGAGAGGCAGGCCGCCGGCTCGCCGTACAGTTCCCCGATCAGGAAACCTTCGGGGTCCACGGCGTGGAAGGCTCCGGCGTCGTGCAGGCCGGGGTTCCAGCCCTCCGCCCGCGCCCAGTCGACGGCCAGATCCAATTCGGCCCGGCTCATCACGCGCACGCGGTAGCCTTCCATGGCGTCCCTCCGGTTCAGGGCTGCGGGGCGGGGGCGAAGCGCGCCATCTCCCCGGCGTAGGGTTTGGGCAGGGGGAAAGCGTAACCGCCGGTCTTGCCGGTGCGCAAGCCCAGCACGGCCAGCCCCTCCACCAGCTTCACCGCGGCGGTGACGCCATCCACCACCGGCACGCCCATCTCGGCGGTCAGGGCGCGCGCCAGATCGGCCATGCCGGCGCAGCCCAGAACGACGCTCTCCGCCCCATCCTCGGCGATGGCTTGGCGGATGGTGTCGCGCACCCGCTCCACGGCGCCCGACGTCGGGTCTTCCAGCGCCAGCACCGGCACGCCCGCGGCGCGTACCCGGCAGCGCCCGGCCACGCCGTAGCGCTCGGCCAGATGCTCCAGCGCCGGGACGGAGCGCGGCATGGTGGTGACCACGCTGAACCGCCCGCCAAGCAGGGTGGCGGTCTTCATCGCCGCCTCGCAGATGCCGACCACCGGGACGGCGGACAGGCAGCGCGCGGCGTCAAGCCCGACGTCGTCGAAGCAGGCGATCACGACGCCGTCGATGCCGGGTGCGGCACGCTCGTGGGCGGCGATCACCTCCAGCAGGCCGGGAACGGCGAGCGCCTCGTCGTAATATCCCTCGATGCTGGCGGGACCCATGGCCGGGTTGGTGGCGACGATCTCCGTCCCCGGCGCCGCGACGGCGCGGGCGGCATTCCCGGCCTTCTCGGTCATCGAGGCGGTGGTGTTCGGGTTGACGACCAGGATTCGCATGGTTGGCTCTTTGCGTTTTAAGCGGCGCCGGTGCGCCGCAGCCGGCGACGGCGCAGGACCATCGCCCCCGCGAGGAACAGGCCGATCACCGTGAAGGAGAACAGCGTCGTCAGCGTGCCCAGCGCGTAGAGCACCGGCGTCGTGACGTTGGTGGTCATCCCGTAGATCTCCAGCGGCAGGGTGTTGAAGGACCCCGCGGTCATCAGCGTGCGCGCGAACTCGTCGTAGGACAGGGTGAAGCCGAACAGCCCGACGCCGATCAGGCTGGGCAGCAGGATGGGCAGCACCACATGGCGCACCGTCTGCCAGGGTGTGGCGCCGAGGTCGCGCGCCGCCTCCTCGTAGGCCGGGTTGAAGCGGTTGAAGATGGCGAAGACGATCAGCAGGCCGAAGGGCAGCGTCCAGGTCAGATGCGCGCCGAGCGCCGAGCCGTACCAGGTCGGCTCGAACCCCAGGATGTTGAACAGCAGGCCGATGCCCAGGCTGACCAGGATCGACGGCACGATCAGGCTCGCCACCGCCAGATAGAACAGTGCCCCGCTGCCCAGGAAGCGGCGGCGGAAGGCGAAGCCGGCGAGCAGCGAGAACAGCACCGTCAGCACCATCACCGTCAGCCCCAGCGCGAGGGAGCGGCGGAAGGAGCCTCCGAAATCGCCCACCGCCTGCTGCTCGAACAGGTTCTTGAACCAGTGGAGGGAGACGCCGTTCATCGGGAAGGTCAGCCCGCCCTCCGGCCCCTGGAAGGACAGGATGGTGATGGTGGCGATCGGCCCGTAGAGGAACAGGACGAACAGCCCGAAGAAGGCGGCGAGCAGGTAGAAGGACAGGCCGCGGCGGGCGCTGGTGCCGGTCATCGCTCAAAGCTCCTTGCGGATGTCGACGATGCGCAGCATCGCCACGACCATGATGAGGACGACGGCCAGCAGCACGACCGCGTTCGCGGCGGCGGCGGGGTACTGGAGCAGCGAGATCTCGTTGGCGATCATCAGCCCGATGGAGGCGCTCTGCCCGCCGCTCATCAGGCGGACGGTGATGAAGTCGCCCATCACCAGCGTGACCACGAAGATGGAGCCGATGGCGATGCCCGGCTTGGCCAGCGGCAGGATGACGTTCCACACCACCTGCGCCGCGCTGGCGCCGCCGTCGCGCGCCGCCTCGACCAGGGCACGGTCGATGCGCATCATCGAGTTGAAGATCGGCACCACCATGAACAGCGCGTAGAGGTGCACGAAGGCCAGCACCACCGCGAAGTCGGAGAACAGCAGGAACTCCAGCGGCTGGTCGATCAGCCCGGCGGAGATTAGCCCGGAATTCAGCAGCCCGTTGCGCCCGAGGAAGGGAATCCACGAGATCATGCGGATGATGTTGGAGGTCCAGAACGGGATCGTGCAGACCAGGAACAGCACCATCTGCCACGTCGTGGACCGGACGTGGAAGGCCAGGAAATAGGCCACCGTGAAGCCGATCAGCAGCGTGATGACCCAGGTCAGCGCCGCGAACTTCACCGTGTTCAGATAGGTCTTCCAGGTGACCGGGGAGGTCAGAAGCTCCTCGTAATTGGTCAGCACGAAGTCCGGGTAGATGCGGATGCTGTCATAGTCCCAGAAGCTGACCGCGACGATGGTCAGGATGGGGATCAGCAGGAAGACCAGCAGCGTCAGCGCCAGCGGCCCGGCCTGGAGATAGGGGGCGACCCGGCGCAGCACGGAACGGCGCACCCCGCCGCTCCGCGGTGCCGCGGACGCGCTGGACGCTTCGGATGGGACGGCGGAGACGGTCATGGCGCAGGGGTCCGGTGCCGTGGGGGAGTGCGTGGTGTGGGAGAGTCTTGCCCCCACCCTGACCCTCCCCCGCTCTCGCAGGGGAGGGGAAATCGGCCCTCTCCTGCGAAGCGGGGGAGGGAGGGACCCGCGAAGCGGGAGGGTGGGGGCACGTTGACCGAGATTACGCCGCGACGAACTCGTTCCACTTGCGGACCATGTAGCGGTCCTCGTCCATCACCGCGTTCCAGCAGGCGACGCGGCCCATGCGGTCCTGGAACGACCCGCCGTCGCGCACGGCGCCGGCCTTCTCCATCACCTTGCCTTCGGGGCTGAGGATGTCGGTCTTGGCCGGCTGGCCCTCCATCCAGAAGGCCCACTCATCCGGCGACATGTGCTCCTTCGCGGTGTCGAGCACGGCGGAGTAATAGCCCTGGCGGTTCAGATAGGCGCCAACCCAGCCCGACAGGTACCAGTTGATGTACTCGTAGGCCGCCTCCAGCTCCAGCCCGCTCAGATGCTTGGCGATGCCGAGGCCGCCGCCCCAGGCACGGTAGCCTTCCTTCAGCGGCTGGTAGACGCACTGGATGCCCTTGGCGCGCACGGCGGCCACGGCCGGCGACCACATCGACTGGATGATGACCTCGCCCGACGACATCAGGTTGACGCTCTCGTCGAAGGTCTTCCAGAAGGCGCGGAACTGGCCGGCCTTCTTGGCGTCGGTCATGATCTTGAGGGTCTTGTCGATCTCCTCCTTGGTCATGTTGCCCTTGTCGCCGTACTTCACCTCGCCCATCGCCTCGCAGACCATGGCGGCGTCCATGATGCCGATGGAGGGGATGTTCAGGATCGACGCCTTGCCCTTGAAGGCGGGGTCGAGCAGGTCTTTCCAGCTGCTGATCGGGCGGCCGACCAGATCGGGGCGGATGCCCAGCGTGTCGGCGTTGTAGATGGTCGGGATCAGCGTCATCCACTGGGTCGCCGACTTGGCGAACTTGATGCTGTCCTTGCCCTCCACGAAGCCGACAGTGTGCGGCGCGGTGCCCTGGGCGACGGCGCTTTCCGGGGTCAGCTTGCCGTTGACGAAGATCGGGACGATCTTGTCGAAGTTCTTGATCTTCGAAACGTCCATCGGCTGCATCACGCCGGCCGGGAAGACCTTCTTGCAGATCCAGTATTCGATGTCGGCGATGTCGTAGGACTTCGGCTGGGTCACCGCGCGCTGAGCCACCGCGTCCGAATCAAGAGCGGTCATCTGCAGCGTGAAGCCCAGATCCTCCTTCACCTTGTCGGCGACGGCGTTCAGGTTCGACACGCCGGTGCCGAACTGGCGCAGCGTGACGTTCTTGATGTTCTGCGCCCAGATGGTAGGGAAGCCGGTGATCGCCCCCGACCCGATGGCGACACCTGCGGCGGCGGCGGTGCCCTTCAGCAGCGTGCGGCGGCTGACGCCCTTGGTGGTCCCGGCGGAAAGGGGCGAGCCGGTGCGCGTCTCGGTCATGCTCTGTGCCTCCAGTATGGTCGGTCGGTTTTTGGGAGTCGGTTTTTGGGAGTCGGTTCTTGGGGATTGGTCGGGAAATCAGGCAACCAGGGGGTGGACGTCGCGCGCCTTCCAGCCCGCGGTCACGCGGTCGCCGATGGCGAGCGGGGCGTCGTAGAAACGGGATTCGTCCAGCACCACGGCGAAGTCCTCCGCACCCGGCACATCGAGCGTCAGGTGAACGGATGCGCCGTGATACTCCAGCGCACGGACGGTGCCTTCCAACTGGTGGTCGCTGCCCTCTGGCTGGCCGAGCAGGATGCGGTCGGCCCGCACGGCCCGGCGGCCGGCGGCGTCCTCCACCACATTGTGGCCGCCGATGAAGCGGGCGACGAAGGCGGTGCGCGGCTGGTTGAAGACCTCGCGCGGCGGGCCGGCTTGCTCGATCCGCCCCTGGTTCATCACCACCACGAGGTCGGCCAGCGCCATCGCCTCGGTCTGGCTGTGGGTGACATGGACGAAGGTGATGCCAAGCTCGGTGTGCAGGCGCTTCAGCTCCTCGCGCATGCGGATGCGCAGGAAGGGGTCCAGCGCCGACAGCGGCTCGTCGAGCAGCAGGACGCCCGGCCGGGTGATCAGCGCGCGGGCCAGAGCCACGCGCTGCTGCTGGCCGCCGGAGAGCTGGGCGGGCAGCCGGTCCGCGTACTGGGACATGTGGACGAGGTCCAGCATCTCCCGCGCGCGGCGGCGCCGCTCCTCCTTCGCGACGCCCTTCATCTTCAGGCTGAAGGCGACGTTGTCGGTGCAGTCGAGGTGGGGGAACAGGGCGTAGCTCTGGAACATCATGGCGGTGCCGCGGCGGGCCGGCGGCTCCCCGTTCACCACCGTGTCGCCGATCAGCAGGTCGCCGTCGGAGATGTCCTCATGCCCGGCGATCATGCGCAGCGTGGAGGTCTTGCCGCAGCCGCTGGGGCCGAGCAGGCAGCAGTAGGCGCCGGCGGCGATGCGCAGGTCGATGCCGTCCACCGCGACCGTGGAGCCGTAGAACTTGCGCAGCTTCACCAGCTCGATAGTCGATCCGGTGGCGGGCGATCCGGCTGCGGTCGCTCTGGCGGTCATGGCCCTCTCCCATTTTGTGCACAATCCGCAGGTCCCGCTGCGGCTGTCGAGACTGTCCGCAAGTTCCATGCCAGCGTGCAAATGGCGGAATTCCGCGGTTTCCCGGCGGCAAAAATCAGCGACTGGTCAGGATTTCAGCGCTGTGGCGCGAAATTGTGCATGGGTGGGCTGTGCCCGATGCATGGGCAGGGCGTAACGGCGGCGTTTGTCCGCTGGTCCGTTTTGTGCACAATCCGCGGCAACGAATTGAACAGCGCCCGTGCCGTCATGAAAACTGTCCTGAGCGCCCCCCGCCGCGCCGTCCGCGGGCGGGGGGAGGGGGCGGAGGCCCGCATCGTCCGCAGCATCGGCGAGGCCATCGCCGACCGCCGGTTGCCGCCCGGCACCAAGCTGGCGGAGGAGAGCTTGGCCGAGGTGTTCGGCGTCAGCCGCGAGCGGGTGCGCAAGGTGCTGCTTCTGCTGGCGCAGCGGCGCGTGGTGACGCTGATCCCCAACCGCGGCGCCTTCGTCGCCAAGCCCACCGCGCGGGAGGCACGCGAGGTGTTCGAGGCCCGGCGGGTGATCGAGCGCGCCGTGGTCGAGGCGCTGGAGCGCAACCCGCGCCCCCTGCCGGACGAGATGTCGGCGAAGCTGCGCGCCCATCTGGCGCGGGAGGAGGAGGCCGACCGGGCCGGCGACCGCATGGCGCTGATCCGCCTGTCGGGTCAGTTTCACCAACTGCTGGCCGACTTCGCCGGAAACGCGACGCTGGCCGGCATCCTGGCGGACCTGATCGACCGTTCCAGCCTCGCCATCGCGGCGTTCGAGCGGCGGTCCTCCCACTCCTGTTCCGCCACCGAGCACCGGCGCTTCGTCGAGGCGCTGGAGTCCGGCCTGCCCGGTGCGGCGATGCGGCTGATGATGGAGCATCTCGACGAGGTGGAGCGGCAGCTCGACCTCGACGCGCGGTCGGACGGCGCGGTCGATTTGAAATCCGTTTTCGCGGATCGGCCGGCGGACAGGACGGAAGAGCCTGTCCGAACGGCCGGAGGATAGCTCGGCCCTATCGACCGCATAGGGACAAAGGGCTGCTTCCGATGGGTTCGGCCCGCTATTATGCTGCCCGCCGCGACATCGAGGTGACCGACATCATGCAGCCCATTTCCAAGCCCGCCGACCACCCGCCGGTTCCCGCGCGCCGCGTCGGTGTGCTTCTGATGAATCTCGGAACGCCGGAGGCGACCGACTACTGGTCGATGCGCCGCTATCTGAAGGAATTCCTGTCGGACCCCCGCGTGATCGAGGTCCCGAAGGCGGTGTGGTGGCCGGTGCTGAACGGTATCATCCTGACCGTGCGCCCGGGCAAGAGCGGCCATGCCTACAAAAGCATCTGGAACGAGGAGCGCAACGAAAGCCCGCTGAAGACCGTCACCCGCGCCCAGGCGGAGGGCGTCGCGGCGGCGCTGGCGGCACGGCACGGCGAAGCGGTGGTGGTCGACTGGGCCATGCGCTACGGCCAGCCGGCGGTGGGTCCGGCGATCCAGCGGCTGAAGGACCAGGGCTGCGACCGCATCCTGCTGTTCCCGCTCTACCCGCAATATTCGGCGACCACGACGGCCACGGCCAACGATCAGGCCTTCCGCCAGCTGATGACCATGCGCTGGCAGCCGGCGGTGCGCACCGTCCCCGCCTACCACGACGAGCCGGGCTACATCGAGGCGCTGGCCCGCTCGGTGGTGCGGCACATCGCGGCGCTGGATTACACGCCGGACGTGCTGCTGGCGAGCTTCCACGGCCTGCCCAAGGCCTATCTCGACCGCGGCGATCCCTACCACTGCTTCTGCGTGAAGACCGCGCGCCTGCTGGCCGAGCGGCTGGGCTGGGAGCCGGGGCGGGTGCAGTACAGCTTCCAGTCGCGCTTCGGCAAGGCCGAGTGGCTGAAGCCCTACACCGACAAGACGGTCGAGGAGCTGGCCCGCGCCGGCAAGACGAAGATCGCGGTGATCGCGCCGGGCTTCTCCGCCGACTGCGTGGAGACGCTGGAGGAAATCCAGTTCCAGGTGAAGGACGCCTTCATGGCGGCGGGCGGCGAGCGCTTCACCTACATTCCTTGCCTGAACGACCATCCCGACCATGTCATCTTCCTGGCCGATCTCGTCGAGCGCGAGCTGGGCGGCTGGGTGGACGGCGCCGGGGCGCGGGCGGCGCGCGATGCGGAGGACCACGTCACGGCGTGACCCCCTTCTCCAAAATGGAGGGCCGCACAGGCGGAAAGGGTGGGTTGCCGCGGCGGCCCGGCTTCCCCATGCTGGCGGACGGACGGATTGGACGATGGTTGGGAGGATGCGGGGGATGCGGCGTGTGGTTCGGGCGGTGGCCGCCCTGGCGCTGGGAGCGCTGCTGACGGCGGGGAGCGCCGCGGCGGCGGACAAGGTCCGTGTCGGATCGAAGCTGGACGCCGAAAGCGGCCTGCTCGGCACCATGATCCTTCAGGTGCTGGAGGCCAACGGCATCCCGGTCGAGAACAAGATCCAGCTCGGCCCCACCCGGATCGTGCGCAGCGCCCTGCTGGCCGGAGAGATCGACGTCTATCCGGAATACACCGGCAACGGCGCCTTCTTCTTCAACCTCGACAGCGATCCGGCCTGGAAGAACGCCACCGCGGGCTATGAGACGGTGAAGCAGCTCGACCGGGACAAACACAACATCGTCTGGCTGACCCCGGCCCCGGCGAACAACACCTGGGCCATCGCGCTGCGCCGCGACGTGGCGGCGCCCAACAACCTCGCCACCATGGAGGATTTCTCGCGCTGGGTCGGTGCCGGCGGCACGGCGAAGCTCGCCGCCTCGGCGGAGTTCGTGGAAAGCCCGGCGGCGCTGCCCTCCTTTCAGAAATCCTACGGCTTCACGTTGAAGCCCGACCAGATCCTGGTGCTGGCCGGCGGCGACACCGCGGCGACCATCCGCGCGGCGGCGGAGGGCACGTCAGGAGTCAACACCGCCATGGTCTACGGCACGGACGGCGCCATCGCCGCGCTGGACCTCGTTGTCATGAAGGACACCAAGAACGCGCAGATGGTCTACGCCCCGGCCCCAACCATCCGCGACGGGGTGCTGGATGCCCATCCCAAGATCCGCGACCTGCTGGACCCGGTCTTCAAGTCCCTCGACACCGAGACCCTGCGCGGGCTGAACGCCAAGATTTCCGTGGAGGGGCAGGACCCGCGCGCGGTCGCCACGACCTATCTAAAATCCAAGGGATTTCTGAACTGACGGCCTGAACCGACGGAATGGCCCGCGTTCGTTTGATCCACAACCGCGTCGCCCTGCTGCTCGCCGTCATGACCGTGGCGGCGGCGCTCGGCTTGCCGTTCCTCGGCTTCGCGCCAAATCGGCTGCTGTCGGGGAAGGCCATCGCGCTGAGCGCGGTGGCGGGCGCCGGGTGGAGCGGGGCGGCGCTGCTGCCGGTCGCCCTGCTGCTGGCCGTGCCCTTCCTCCGGGCGGGCCGGGCGGTGAATGCCCTGTATGTCGGGGCGGGCGTTCTGGCGGCGGCGGGGCTGGTCTGGCTGGCCGGGCAGCACGCCGCACAACTCGCCGCGACAGCCAGCCCGGCGGCGCGGATCTCCTTCGGGGCGGGATTCTGGGTGATGGAGGCGGCGGCTCTGCTCGCCGTTTTGGACGGGGTGCGGCGGCTGGGGCTGGGGCCTGCCGGGCGGGTCGCCGTGGGCGCTCTGGCAGCGGCGCTGATCGGCGGGCAGTTCGCCGCCGGGCATCTCGACCAGCTCTCGATCATGAAGGAATATGCCAACCAGCGGGACGTCTTCGCCGGGGCCGTGCTGCGCCACGCCGCCCTGGTCGCCGCGGCCCTGGCACCGACCCTGCTGATCGGCGTGCCGCTGGGCATTGCCGCGCAGCGCTCCCCCGCCGTGGGGCGGCTGGTCTTCCCGGTGCTGAACGTCGTGCAGACGATCCCGTCCATCGCCCTGTTCGGGCTGCTGCTGGCCCCGCTGTCGGCGCTGGCCGCCGCCTTTCCGTGGCTGGGGATCGGCGGGGTGGGGCCGGTGCCGGCGGTGATCGCGCTGACGCTCTATTCGCTGCTGCCCATCGCGCGCAACACCGCCGCCGGGCTGGCCGGCGTGCCGGAGCCGGTGCGGGAGGCGGCGCGCGGCATCGGCATGACGCCGCGCCAAATCTTCTGGCGGGTCGAGGCGCCCTTGGCCCTGCCGGTGTTCCTGGCCGGTCTGCGGATCACCCTGGTCCAGGCGGTCGGACTGGCCGCGGTGGCGGCGCTGATCGGCGCCGGGGGACTGGGAGCCATCATGTTCCAGGGCCTGTTCGCCAACGCGCTGGACCTCGTGCTGCTGGGGGCGGTGCCGGTGATCCTGCTGGCCGTCGCCGCCGACGGGGCGCTGAAGCTGGCCTCGGCGCTGGCGCTGTCGAGAGTTGGGAGGGCGGCGGCGTGATCGCCTTCGAGGGAGTGACCAAGCGGTTCGGCGCCTGGACCGCCGTGGACGACCTGTCGCTGACCGTGGCAGCCGGGGAGTTCCGGGTGCTGATCGGGCCGTCCGGATCCGGCAAGTCGACGGTGCTGCGGATGATGAACCGCTTGATCGCACCGGATGGCGGGACCATCCGGGTGGAGGGGGAGGACATCGCCCGCCTGAAGCCGGAGGCGCTGCGCCGCCGCATGGGCTACGTGATCCAGAGCATCGGGCTGTTCCCCCACTGGACGGTGGAGCGCAACATCGCCGCCGTGCCCGAGTTGCTTGGCTGGCCCAGGGCGCGGGTGCGCGACCGGGTGACGGAGCTGCTCGCCCTGCTGAACCTCGACCCGGAGCGCTACCGCGGCGCCTACCCGCACGAGCTGTCCGGCGGGCAGCAGCAGCGTGTCGGCGTCGCCCGCGCGCTGGCGGCGGAGCCGCACATCCTGCTGATGGATGAGCCGTTCAGCGCGCTCGACCCGATCACCCGCGGCGCCTTGCAGGCGGAGATGGCGGCGATCCACAAGGCGACCGGGACCACCATCGTCTTCGTCACCCACGACATGGACGAGGCGCTGGCGCTGGCCAGCCGGATCGCCGTGCTGGACCGCGGGCGGCTGGTGCAGACCGGCACGCCGCTCGACATCCTGACCGACCCCGCCGACGACCGGGTGCGCGATCTGGTGGGGCGCGAGGATTGGGGGCTGAAGCGGCTGGCCGTGGAGACGGTGGCGGAGCGGCTGCGCCCCGGCGAAGCGGTGCCGGGCGATCCCCTGGCGGCCGGGGCGTCGCTGCGTCAGGCGCTGGCCGCGATGGTGGCGCGCGGCACCGACCGGCTTCCCGTGGCGGACGGGCAGGGACGCTTGGCGGGCACGCTCCATCTCGCCGACCTGCTGCGCGGGCCGGACCGGCCGTGAGCCGCCTGCGGAGCCTGCTGACCGACCGGCTGACGCTCGGGCTGCTCGTCCTGGCGGCACTGGTGCTGGGGATGCCGGCGTTGAAGCCGCTGTTCGCCGCCGCCTTCCCGGCGCTCGACCGGCCCTTGTACGAGGCGGATGGCTTCCTCGCCCTGACGCTGGACCATCTGGCGCTGGCCGGCGGGGCGAGCCTGATCGCGGTTCTGCTCGGCGGGGCGGCGGGCATCGCGGTGACCCGGCCCTTTGGACGGGAGTTTCGCGGCGTCCTCGACGCGGTGGCGGCGATGGGCCAGACCTTCCCGCCGGTGGCGGTGCTGGCCGTTTCGGTCCCCGTCCTCGGCTTCGGCCCGGCCCCGGCGCTGATCGCCCTGACGCTCTACGGGCTGCTGCCCATCGTGGAGAACACCGTGGCCGGTCTGGAGTCGGTGCCGGAACCGGTGCGCGAGGCCGCGCGCGGCATGGGCATGGGGCCGGCTGCCATGCTGTGGCGGGTGGAACTGCCGCTGGCCGCCCCGGTGATCCTGGCCGGGGTGCGGACGGCGGCGGTCGTCAATCTCGGCACGGCGGCCATCGCCTCCACGGTGGGGGCGAAGACGCTCGGCCTGCCGATCATCGTCGGGCTGAACGGCTCCAACCCCGCCTACGTCATCCAGGGGGCGGTGATCGTGGCCGCCCTGGCGGTGGTGCTGGACGCCGGCTTCGACCGGCTGGCGGCGCACCTGACCCGCTGGCGGCCCGACGCGGTTTGAGGGGCGGCTCGACGCTCACTTGTAGCCGAGCTTCCGCAGGGCGGATTCGTCGAGCTTCCTGGCGCGTGGCAGCGTGTCTTCGTTCACGACTTTCAGCACATGCGTCCGGATGCTCTTCAGAGCGTCTGTGTAAGCGCCGCTGTCAATTCCGTTAAAAAAGTCAATCCTGAGGTGGTCGTCGATGTTCAGGCCTTTGACGCTGTTCTGATTGATGAACACCTTGTAGAGTTTTGGCGCGCTTTTCTGATCGACGCCCTTGCGGGTGATCGACAGGAATTCGATGTTCTCGCCGGTTCGTCCCTGCTCGGCGAAGGCATGCAACAGCAGCGTCAGCTTGTTGCTTTTCAGGATCTCCTCGATCCCCTTTTCCACGAAGGGGTTGACGAACGAACTGTTCTTGTCCTGCGCCCGCGCCTTCTCGGCTGCCTTGCGCTGCTTCTCATAGGAGGCCTCGTCCTTCGCCAATCGCGCGCTGATGTCCTTGCGGTCCTTGGCGACGGCCTCCTCGAACGCCTTGATGAGCTTGGTCGTGACGCCCGGCACCGATTTGGCGAAGGCCAAGGCCTTCTTCGCCACCGTGGCCTTCGGGTGAGCCTTCGTCAGAACGCCCAGATCCTTTGCGGCCTCCGCGGCCAGAGTGCCGGCGGTCTTCAGCTTCCGGAGCATGGGGGTGATGACCTTGGCCACCTCGGCTTCGTAGGTGCTGATGACGTCGTCGTCCAGCGGCTCCAGATTGGCGAGGGCGTGCAGCATCACCCGGTTCCAGGTGATCGACTCGTACGCCTTTTCCGCCGCGGCAAGTCCCTCCAGGAACTTCACACAGGCCGGGCGGTCCTGGCAGGTTCCCAAGTTGGCCGCCGCGACGCGCGGAATGAGTTCGTCGGGGTATCCCATAATCTTCATGGCCTGCGCCTCCCTGCCGGATTGTGAGGGAGAGCCTGCCGAACGGGCTTGGGCGGAGCAATTCGAGATCGGTCGGAATGACGGGAGACTCCGGCGCGATCTGCACCTTTGCGGACCGATCCCGCGGCGGGGTCGCTTCCCCTCGCCGCAGGACGGTGCCGCGTCACTGCGGCGGGATGCGCAGGACCTGACCGGGATAGATCTTGTTCGGGTCCTTCAGCATCGGCTTGTTCGCCTCGAAGATGGCGTTGTAGCGGTTGGGGTCGCCGTAGACCTTCTTGGCGATGGCGGACAGGGTGTCGCCCTTCTCCACCGTGTGGAACTGCGTCTGGCTGGCCGGCTGCTCGGTCGGCGGCACGGTCGGCTGGTCCGGACCGCCCGCCCCCTGGTCCTTGGCGATGACGGCGGTCTGGTCGTCGACCCGCGACACGCCCTTCACGTTGCCGAGCGCCACGGCGATCTTCTCCTTCTCCTCCTGCGAGGCGGCGCTGCCGCGCACGGTCACCGTGTCGTCGGCGACCTGGATGTCCAGGCCGTTGGTCGGCAGACCGACCTGCGACAGGTGGGATTTCAGCTCGTCGGCGGTCGGGGTGTCCGCGGTACCGACCTTTTCGCCATGATCGCGGCGGAAGAAATCGAACAGGCCCATCATGTCCTCCCTCGGTTGGTCGCCTTGGTGAAGCGATCCCGGACAACATCGCTGCGGCTCGCTGGTTTCACGCGCGGAGGAGGGGGGTAGGAACGCCGGGCTTAGCAGGCGCGTTCGACTTCCCAAATAAGGCCATGGAGCCCAAATAACGCCATAGAGAATCACGCCGAAAGGGGAGAGGATCATACCGCCCCCCCTGCGCAAAGGAGCCGCCGATGAACCTGTCCGACGACTGGCGGATTCCGCCGCAATTCCAGCCCGACCCGGATGATCTGGCCTATGATCTGGACCGGGCGCTGTCCGCCGTGGTCGGGCTGCGCGCCAGCGTTCCCGAAGACGCCTACACTGCCGGCGTGCTAGGCACCGAGCGCGCCGGGCAGGGCGCCGTCATCCGCGAGGACGGGCTGGTCCTGACCATCGGCTATCTGATCGCGGAGGCCGAGGATATCTGGCTGACCACCAACGACGGGCGGGCGGTGCAGGCGTATGTGGTCGCCTACGACCACACCAGCGGGTTCGGGCTGGTGCAGGCGCTGTCGCCGCTGGGCGTGCCGGCTCTGATGCTCGGCTCCTCCCGCCATGTGGAGTTGGGCGACCCGGTGGTGGTTGCTGGAGCCGGCGGGCGCGAGCGGTCGCTGACCGCGCGGGTGGTCCCCGGCAGGAATTCGCCGGCTACTGGGAGTACATGATCGACGACGCGCTGTTCACCCTGCCGGCCCATCCGAACTGGGGCGGCACGGCGATGCTGGGGGCGGGGGGCGAACTGTTGGGCATCGGTTCCCTGCAACTCCAGTACCGGGCACCGGAGGAGCGCGTCCTGCCGCTGAACATGAACGTGCCCATCGACCTGCTGAAGCCGATCCTGGACGACCTGATGACCCGCGGGAAGGCCGGCGGCCCGCCGCGCCCCTGGCTTGGCCTCTACGCCACGCAGGACGAGCGGGAGCGGGTGGTGCTGGTCGGTCTGGCCGGCGACGGGCCGGCGCAGCGGGCGGAACTGCGGGCCGGCGATGTGGTCCGCGCCGTCGCCGGGCAGCCGGTGGGTTCGCTGGCCGACTTCTACCGGGCCCTGTGGAATCTCGGCCCGGCGGGGGTGGACGTGCCGCTGACCATGGAGCGGGAGGGGGACGTCTTCGACATGCGCGTCGGCTCCAGCGACCGCGAGCGCTTTTTGAAGGCGGCGCGGCGGCACTGACACGCCCTTCTGTGCCACACTGGCGCTCCAGAACCAAGAAGACGGGTTGGAGAGCGCTTTTATGGACGACTTGATGAAGGGGGAACCGGCCTCCGGCTTCCAGACCCTGCTCGGCTACACGCTGGTGCGCTGGGAGGAAGGCGTCGCGGAGGTGGAGCTGACCATCGCTCCGCAGCACCGCAACCGGGGCGGTGTCCTGCACGGCGGCGCGCTGATGACCTTGCTCGACACCGTCATGGGATTCGCGGCGACCCACTGCGCGGTGCCCGGCCATTCGCGCCGGGTGGTCACGCTGTCGCTGTCCTCCAGCTTTCTCGGTGCCGTGGCCGAGGGCACGGTGGTGGCCCGCGGCACGCTGCTGGGCGGCGGGCGCAAGATCGTCGGCTGCCGCGGCGAGGTGCGGCGCAAGGACGACGGCACGCTGCTGGCTTCCGCCGAGGGAATGTTCAAATATGCCCCCGGAAGCGAAAATCCGGAGGGAACGCCCCGATGACCGAAAACACCAACGATAAGAAGACCGGCCTGGACATCGCGCAGGACGGCCGTGTCCTGCGCCTGACCATCAACGACCCGGCCACCCGCAACTCGATCGGCCCGGCGCTAATGGAGGCGGCCCGCGCCGCCTTCGACGCGGCGGCGGCGGACGCGAGCGTCGGGGCGGTGGTGCTGACCGGTGCCGAAGGGGCCTTCTGCTCCGGCGGCAATCTGAAATGGCTGAAGGAGGCGCGCGGCGGCGACCGCGAGTCGGTGCGGGCGGGGGTGGAGAGCTTCCACGCCATGATCCGCAGCCTGCGCGCCTGCCCCAAGCCGGTGATCGCCGCGGTCGAGGGGCCGGCGGGCGGTGCGGGTTTCCCGCTGGCGCTGGCCTGCGACCTGATCGTCGCGGCGGAGGACGCGGTCTTCACCCTGTCCTACATCAAGGTGGCGCTGACCTCCGACGGCGGCGGCACGGCGTCGCTGGCCCGCGCGCTGCCGCCGCAGCTCGCCGCGGAGATCCTGTTCGAGGGCGGGCGCGTCGGGGCGCCGCGTCTGGCGCAGCTCGGCATGATCAACCGGCTGACCGCTCCGGGCGGTGCGCTGGCCGAGGCGACCGCCTGGGCGGAGCGGCTGGCCGCCGGCCCGACGGCGGCGCTGGGGCGCGCCAAGGGGCTGCTGGAGGTGGCTTACGGCGGGCTGGCCGACCAGCTCGACCGCGAGCGCGACGCCTTCGTGGAGTCGCTGTTCCACGACGCGCAGGGGTGGGGACTTGTTTCTCCCTCCCCTGCGCAGCGGGGGAGGGCCGGGGAGGGGGCAGCGTGCCGTAGCCTCAGGCTCCCTTCCACTCCGTGTGCACCATGCCCGGACGGTCGGTGCGCTCGTAGCCGTGGGCGCCGAAATAGTCGCGCTGGGCCTGGATCATGTTGGCCCACAGCCGGCCGCTGCGGTAGCCGTCCCAATAGGACAGGGCCGAGGCCATCGCCGGAACCGGCACCGCGGCCAGCGTCGCGGCGGCCACCACGCGGCGGAAGCCGGCGTCGCCTCGGGTCATCAGGCCGGCGATGTCGGGGTCCAGCATCAGGTTCGGCAGTTCCGGCGCGCGGTTCAGCGCGGTCAGGATGCGGTCGAGCAGACGGGCGCGAATGATGCAGCCGCCGCGCCAGATGCGCGCCACCGCGGCCAGATCGACGTCCCAGCCGAACTGCCGGCTGCCCGCCGCGATCACCGCGAAGCCCTGGGCGTAGACCGCGATCCGTCCGCTGAGCAGCGCGTCGCCGACTGACGCGACCAGATCCTCCGTGGAGGGAACGTGCGGGATGGCCAGCGCCTCGGCGGCGCGCACGCGCTCGTCCTTCAGGGCGGACAGGCAGCGGGCGTGCACCGCCTCGGCGATGGTCGGGGCGGGCATGCCCAGCTCCAGCGCGGTGGTCGCCGCCCAGTGGCCGGTGCCCTTCTGGCCGGCGGCGTCGCGGATCACCTCCAGGATCGGGGCGCCGGTCTCGCCGTCCTTGGTGCGCAGGATGTCGGTGGTGATCTCCATCAGGTAGGAGGCCAGCTCTCCGCCGTTCCACTCGGCGAAGATGTCCGCAAGACGCTCGTAGGAGCAGCCGCCGATCTCGCGCAGAAGATGATACGCCTCGGCGATCAGCTGCATGTCGGCGTATTCGATGCCGTTGTGGATCATCTTCACGAAATGGCCCGCCCCCTCCGGCCCGACGCGGGCGAAGCAGGACTCGCCGTCCGGGGCGCGGGCGGCGATGGCGGCCAGCAGCGGCGCGACGGGGGCCAGCGCTTCGGCGTCGCCGCCGGCCATCAGGGCGGGACCGCGGCGCGCCCCTTCCTCGCCGCCCGACACGCCCAGCCCGACGAAGCGCACGCCCGCCGCCGCGGCGAGCGCGGCGCGGCGGTTGGTGTCGCGGAAATGCGAGTTGCCGCCATCGATCAGCACGTCGCCCGGCGACAGGCGGGGCAGCAGGGCGGCCGTCAGCTCGTCCACCGGGGCGCCGGCGGGCACCATCATCAGGATCGTCCGCGGCGCCTTGAGCGCGCCCAGCAGTTCCTCCACCGACGCGCAGGGGATGGCGTTGCCCACCTGGGCGGCGAAGGCGCCGCGGCGCCCCTCGTCCAGGTCGTAGCCCGCCACCACGGCCCCGTGGTCGGCCAGATTGGCGGCGAGGTTGCGCCCCATCACACCCAGGCCGAGGACGGCGATGTCGGCCGAGCCGACGGCGGTGGTTTCCGCTCCGGTCCTGGTCGAGTTGCCCTGCACCATTACGACGAACTCCCGTACATGCTCTCTGATGACGCCCCGCGGCGCGGGGGTCGGTTTCGGTCTCTCAAGTGGTCTCGCGCACCATCAGGCGAAAGCCCAGATCCACGCGGCGCGGATTTTCCCGGCTTTTCGGCGTCCGGTCCGCCATGCCCGCGATCAGCAGGCGGGCCGCCTCCACGCCGATCGCGCGGCGGGGGGTGGCGACGGTGGTCAGCGGTGGGACGGTCCAAGCCGCCCCGGCCAGATCGTTGAAGCCGGCGACGGCCAGCCGCTCCGGCACCGGAATGCCGAGCCGCACGCATTGGAACAGCGCGCCCTGCGCCAGATCGTCGTTGCACAGGAACAGCGCGTCGGTGTCCGGATGGGCGGCCAGCGCGCGCTCCAGCAGGTCCGCGCCCAGCGCGACGGAGGTGGCGTCCGGCACCATCAACTCAAGCGCCGGGTCGTGCCGCCCGGCGTCGCGCAGCGCCTGCCGCCAGCCGTCGCAGCGCTGGCGCGTCCGCGGGTCGAGCTGCCCGGCGATCAGCCCGATCCGCCGCCGCCCCCTGGCGGCGAGATGCGCGCCGACGGCGTAGCCGGCGTCGTACTGCGAGAAGCCGACCGTCTGCACCGGGCAATCGCTGTGTTCACCATCCGCGGTCAGATCCATGGTGTGGACGACCGGGATCGTCAGGCCGCGCAGCAGGTCCCAGGTGCCCGGCGTGTGGTCGAGCCCGCTCAGGATCACCCCGTCCGGATCGTGGGCGAGCTGGGTGCGCAGAACGCGCTCCTCTGCCTCCGGGCCGTAGCCGGTGATGCCGACCAGCGGCTGGTAGCCCTGCGGGCTCAGCGTCTCCTGCACGCCGGCCAGCAGGTCGATGAAGACGGCGTTGGTCAGGGAAGGAATCAGCACCGCCACCGTCATCGTCCGTGCCGAGGCCAGCGCCGACGCCACGCGGCTGGGCACGAAGCCCAGGCGGCGGCTCGCCTCCTCGACGCGGGCGCGCACCTCCTCGCTGACCGTGTCGGGCCGGCGCAGGGCGCGGGACACGGTCATGGCGCTGACCCCGGCGGCGGCGGCGACGTCGGCCATGGTGGCGCGCCCGCTGCGCGAGGATCGGGGTTTGCGGGGGGTGGCGGTCATCAGCGTTCCAGTTGTCCGGCGGCCATTATCCCGCGCCGGATTGGGCTTTACAAGCCTCGTTTGTTAGCGGTAACATGCGCATCTCTCCCCACCCATATTGTTTCGAGGACCGACCGGCATGAGCGCTCTTCCGTCTCCCGATGTTACCGCTAACATAAGCGGGGCCGTGGACGCGATCGTGGTGATGGGCGTGGCGGGCTGCGGCAAGACCTCGGTGGGGGAGGAGCTGGCCCGGCGGCTCGGCTGGCAATTCCTGGAGGGCGACGGCTTCCACCCGCCGGAGAACATCGCGAAGATGTCCGCCGGCATCCCGCTCCAGGACGAGGACCGCTGGGGCTGGCTGGACACCATCGCGGCCCACATCGTCCTGGCGCGGGAGGCGAAGGCGCCGATCGTCGTGTCCTGCTCCGCGCTGAAGCGGCGCTATCGCGACCGGCTGAGCGCCGGTGGGACGCGCGTCCTGTTCGCTCATCTCGACGGCAGCCGGGACACCATCCACGCCCGCATGGCGCTGCGCGCCGGCCATTTCATGCCGACCACCCTGCTCGACAGCCAGTTCGCGGCGCTGGAGCCGCTGGAGTCCGGGGAACTCGGCATCGTCTGCGACATCGACGCCAGCCCGGCGGAGATCGCCGCCCGCGTGTCCTCCCAAATCGCTTCCGCCGCCTGAACATTCTGCCGTCTGGAAGGACCGCGCCATGATGAGTCTTCATCCCGTCCTCGACGCCGTCACCCGCCGCATCCGCGAGCGCAGCCGGCCCACCCGCGCCGCCTATCTGGGGCGGCTGCGGGCCGCCGCGGCGCAGGGGCCGCGCCGTCTGGCGCTGGGCTGCGCCAACCGGGCGCACGGCTTCGCCGGCTGCACCGCGGCGGAGGACAAGGCGGCGCTGCGCGGCGGCTCGACGCCGGCCATCGGCATCGTCACCTCCTACAACGACATGCTGTCCGCCCATCAGCCCTACGGCGACTATCCGGAGCGTCTCAAGGCGGCGGTGCGTGCGGCGGGCGGCGTGGCGCAGGTGGCGGGTGGCGTGCCGGCCATGTGCGACGGTGTCACCCAGGGCGAGCCGGGGATGGAACTGTCGCTGTTCTCCCGCGAGGTGATCGCCATGGGGACGGCGGTCGCCCTGTCGCACGGCACCTTCGACGGCGTGCTGTGCCTCGGCGTCTGCGACAAGATCGTTCCGGGGCTGCTGATCGGCGCGCTGTCCTTCGGCCATCTGCCCACCGTCTTCGTGCCCGCCGGGCCGATGCCCTCCGGCCTGCCCAACAAGGAGAAGGGGCGCATCCGCCAGCAATACGCGGAAGGCAAGCTGGACAAGGACGCGCTGCTGGAGGCGGAGGCCGCGTCCTACCACGCGCCGGGCACCTGCACCTTCTACGGCACCGCCAACTCGAACCAGATGCTGGTCGAGATGATGGGGCTGCATCTGCCGGGGGCGAGCTTCGCCAACCCCGGCACGCCGCTGCGCGACGCACTGACCGACGCGGCGGCGCGGCGGGTGGTGTCCCTGCGCACGCCCATCGGGGAGATCGTCGACGAGCGCGCCATCGTCAACGCGGTGGTCGGGCTGCTGGCGACGGGCGGCTCGACCAACCACACGCTGCATCTGCCGGCCATCGCGGCGGCGGCGGGGATCGCCCTGACCTGGGAGGACTTCGCCGAGCTGTCGGCGGTGGTGCCGCTGCTCGCCCGCGTCTACCCGAACGGCAGCGCCGACGTGAACCAGTTCGAGGCGGCGGGCGGCATGGCCTTCCTGATCGGGGAGCTGGCCGACGCCGGGCTTTTGCACGGCGACGCCGCCACCGTGTGGGAGGAGGACAGCATCGCCGCCTATTGCCGTCCGCTGCGGCTGGAGGATGGGGAACTGGTGCGCGGCGCGGCGGTCCGCGAGAGCGCCGACCCCGCCGTGGTGGCGCCGGTCGCGTCGTCCATGGCGGCGGAGGGCGGACTGCGTGTGCTGAGCGGGCCGCTGGGCCGCGCGGTGGTGAAGGTCTCCGCCGTGAAGCCGGACCACCGGGTGATCGAGGCGCCGGCCCGCGTCTTCACCGACCAGGAATCGGTGCAGGCGGCGTTCCGCCGCGGCGAGCTTCACCGTGACGTCGTGGTGGTGGTGCGCTTCCAGGGGCCGAAGGCCAACGGCATGCCGGAACTGCACAAGCTGACGCCGCCGCTGGGCGTGCTTCAGGATTTGGGCTACCGGGTGGCGCTGGTGACGGACGGGCGGATGTCGGGGGCGTCGGGCAAGGTCCCGGCGGCGATCCACGTCACGCCGGAAGCCGCGGCGGGCGGCCCGCTGGGGCGGGTGCGGGATGGCGACGTGTTGCGGCTGGACGCCGAGCGCGGCACGCTGGAGGTGTTGGTGGACGACGCGGAATGGACCGCGCGCCCGCTGGCGGACGCGCCGGCCGATGCCGGTGTCGGCTGCGGGCGGGAACTGTTCGGCGTGTTCCGCCGGGCGGTCGGCAGCGCCGAGGCCGGGGCGTCGGTGTTCGGGGGAGTGTGATTCCCTCTCCCCTCCGGGGAGAGGGTTAGGGTGAGGGGGTTGCGCTTGTGCCGGACGTACCGCCATGCGCAACCCCCTCACCGGCCCTTCGGGCCACCCTCTCCCCAGGGGGAGAGGGCTATAAAGGCCAGAGGTGACGGCCTTGTTCGCAGGGCGACAGCCCGATCACTTCACGGTCAGCTCGTAGGTGCCCATCGTCCCGTACACGGCGACGGACGTGCTGCCCGCCGGGACCATGACGGTGCCGACGTGCGACCCGGTGGTCACCACGTCGCCGGCCTTCAGGCCGCCCAGGCTGACCGCGCCGGTGTTGGCCATCCACACCAGAAGCCGCACCGGCTCGCCCGCCGAGTTGCCGGCGACCGTATCGGCCTTCGTCTCGCCGTCGACGATCAGGGCGACCCGCTCCTTCAGCGGCTCCAGCGAGCGCCAGTCGGCGATGGCCGGGCCGACAACCAGGGCGCCGTGGTTGAACTGGTCGGCCATGTGGCTGAACCACTCCTGCGAGCCGAAGCCAGCGAAGCGCGTGTCGACGATCTCGAAGGCCGGATGGACGGACTCGACGGCGTCGAGCACTTCCTCGCGGCTGTAGGGCTCGGCGCGGGGCGGCAGGTCCTTGGCGAATGTGTAGGCGATCTCGGCCTCCATGCCGATGACCTGATAGTCAGCGGCGGGAAGCGTCGTGGTGTCGAAGAACAGCGTGTCGGCGTGGATGGGGGCGCGGAACGGCTCCGAGTCCGGGGTGCGGGCGCCGACCTTCCAGGCGACGACCGGGCCGAGGCGGCGGGCCACGGCGTCCTGGATGGCGTAGGCCTCGGCCTCGCTGGTGGGGCGGGTCGGCAGGGCGGACAGCCAGTCGCGGTTTTTCCGCGCCTGGATCAGGGCGTTGACGGAATCGCTGAATGCGGCGTCGTTCTTCTCTTCGGGCATGGTCTCGGGCCTTCGCTTTTCTTGGGTTATTGGTGCTTGTCGGGTTGGACTCTCATGGCTCCGCAGGACTCGCGGATGACCAGCCGGGCGGGCAGGATCACGCGCTCCGGCGCGCCCTGCGGGTCGGCGATGCGGCGCAGCAGCAGGCGGGCGGCCTCCTGCCCGATCTGGCGGGCGGAGGTGGCGACGGTGGTCAGGGCGGGGCGGCTCATCGCCGCCTCGGTCACGTCGTCGAAACCGGTCACCGCGATGTCCCGTCCCGCCCGGAGACCACGCGCCTCCAGCCCCAGCATCACGCCGAACGCGACCAAATCGTTGTAACACAGCATCGCGGTGGGCGGGTCGGCAAGATCCATCAGCGGCCCCACCGCGTCCAGCCCGCCGCGGCGGGTGGCCGGGCAGCGCACGACGAGGTCCGGGGTCAGGCCGTGGCGGCGCAGCGCCGCGGCGAAGCCGACGCGGCGCCCGGCGAAGGCGGAGTGGGACAGGTTGCCGCCGACGAAGGCGATGCGGCGATGGCCGATCCGCAGCAGATGCTCGGTGACCATCTCCATGCCGAACTCGTAATCCACCCCGGCGTAATCGCCTTCGCGGGCGGAGATGAAGCGCAGCGCCTGGACGACGGGAAGCTGCCACTGGCGCAGCCGGTCCAGCAGGGCCGGCGACGTGCCGGCGGCGGGGCAGATGATCACCCCGTCCACGTTCTGCTCGCGCATGCGCTGGAGGTAGCGGTCCTGCCGCTCTCCCGATTCCGCGGTGTTGGCGAGGAAGGCGACGACCCCCTGTTCACCCAGGACGTCATCCACCCCGGCGGTCAGCTCGCCGTAGAAGGAGTTGTTGATCTCGCAGACGAGCAGCCCGACCGTGTCGGTGCGGGCGGCGCGCAGGGTCGCGGCGCCGCGGTTGTAGACGTAGCCCAACGCCGCGATGGCGGCCTGCACGCGCTCCCGCGTCTCGGCGGCGACCAGCGGGCTGCCGCGCAGGACGAGCGAGACAGTGGACCGCGACACCCCGGCGTGGTGTGCCACCTCCGTCAGGGTGATGCGGGCCGGTCCGCCGCGCTCGTCGAGGATGGTCATTCACGCCGCCATTCAGACGACGGCGGTCGGCAGCGGCTGACCGGCGAAGAAGGCCGACAGGTTCGCCAGAACCAGATTGCCCATGGCCATCCGCGTCTCGATGGTGGCGCTCGCCTGATGCGGCTGGAGCACGGTGTTGTCGAGGCCGAACAGGGCCTCCGGCGCGTGCGGCTCGTTGGCGAAGACGTCCAGCGCGGCCCCGCCGAGACGCCCGTCGGTCAGCGCGGCGACCAACTCCGTCTCGTCCACCACGGCGCCGCGGGCGACGTTGACCAGCAGCCCGTCCGGGCCCAGCGCCTCGATCACCGCGCGGTTGACCATGTTGCGGGCGTCCGGCCCGGCCGAGGCTGCGACGATCAGGATGTCGCTCTCCCGCGCCAGATCGACCGGGGAGGCGACGAAGCGGTAAGATACGTCGCCGCGCGGCTTGCGGTTGGTGTAGGCGATGTCCATGCCGAAGCCGGCGGCGCGCTGGGCGATGGCCATCCCGATGCGGCCCAGACCCAGGATGCCCAGCCGCTTGCCGGTCACCTTGCGGGCCAGCGGCAGGCCGCCGCCGGGCCMGCGCCCGGCGCGCACGAAGCGGTCGCCGACCATCATGCGGCGCGACCCGGCGATCATCAGCCCGATGGCAAGATCGGCCACGTCGTCGGTCAGCACGTCGGGCGTGTTGGTGACGCGGACGCCGCGGCTGGCCGCGTGCTTCAGATCCACCGCGTCGGTGCCGACGCCGTTGATCGCGACGATCCCCAGGTTGGGGCAGGCGTCCATGATCGCGTTGCTGACGCCCGTGCCGCCGCCGGTGACGACGGCGCGGACGCGCGGTCCCACCTCCGCCACCAGCCGGTCGCGGTCGGGCGCCCCGGCGAGGCGGTGGACGGTGTAGCCCGCGTCCAGCGCCGCCTCGATGTCCGGCATCATGGATTCGACGAGGAGGATCTCCGGCTTCATCAAAAGCGTCCTTCGTGGAGTGGGCTCAGTGGGTGAGGATCTGGCCGAGGAAGTTGCGGGTCCGTTCGGACTTCGGGTTCGTGAAGAACTCGGCGGGGGTGGCCTGCTCGACGATCTCGCCGCGGTCCATGAAGATGACCCGGTCGGCGACCGACTTGGCGAAGCCCATCTCGTGCGTGACGCACAGCATGGTCATGCCGTCCTCGGCAAGCCCGATCATGGTGTCCAGCACTTCCTTGACCATCTCGGGGTCGAGCGCGGAGGTCGGCTCGTCGAACAGCATGACCTTGGGGTTCATGCACAGCGACCGCGCGATGGCGACGCGCTGCTGTTGCCCGCCGGAGAGCTGGCCGGGATACTTGTCCGCCTGCTCCGGGATGCGCACGCGCGCCAGATACTTCATGGCGATGTCGCGCGCCTCCTGCTTGGAGGTGCCGCGCACCCGCATGGGCGCCAGCATGCAGTTCTCGACCACGGTCAGGTGCGGGAACAGGTTGAATTGCTGGAACACCATGCCGACGTCGCGCCGCACCTGATCGAGGTGGCGGTGGTGGGCGTCGATCGTGACGCCGTTGACGGTGATGGTGCCCTTCTGGTGCTTCTCCAGCTGGTTGATGCAGCGGATCAGCGTGGACTTGCCGGAGCCCGAGGGGCCGCAGATGACGATCCGCTCGCCCTTGTGGACCTCCAGCTCGATGTCCTTCAGCACATGGAAGCTGTCGTACCATTTCTGGACGCCGGCCATGCGGATGACGACCTCGCCGCTGACCGGCCGCGGTGCGGGGACGTCCGTGGTATCGTAAGCCGAGGCCATGGGGGACTCCTCCTGCTCCGTGTAAACCCTCTCCCCGGAGGGGAGAGGGAGTTTAAGTCGTTACGACTTGGTCAGCGGGGGCAGGTCGGTGCCCAGCCACTTCTTGTGGACCTCGTTCAGCTCGCCGTTCGACTTCGCGGTTTCGATGAACTCGTTGACCCACTTCAGCAGGGCGTCCTGGCCCTTGCGCATGGCGATGCCCTGCACCTGACGGTTCAGCACGAACTTCATCTCGTAGTTGGCCTGCGGGGCCAGCTTCTTGATCTCCTTGGTGACGACGTTGCTGAGGCCCAGCGCGTCCACCTGACCGGACAGCATGGCCTGGACGGCGCTGGCGTCGTCGTCGAAGCGCATGATGCGCGCGTCCTTCGGGGCGATGGCGGTCAGGGCGTTGTCCTGGGTGCTGGCGCGGGCGACGCCGACTCGCTTGCCGGACAGCTCCGCGGCCTCCTTGATCTTGGTGTTGGCCGGGGCGACCAGACCGATCTCGATGGCGGCGTAGGGCTCGGAGAACTGGACCTGCTCGGCGCGGGCCGGGGTGATGCCCAGCGAGGCGACCAGCAGGTCGACCTTGTTGGTCAGCAGGTAGGGAATGCGGTTCGGGCCGGTGACCGGAACGATCTCCACCGGGACGCCCATGTGCTTGCCCAGCAGCTTGGCGACGTCGGCGTCGTAGCCGTCCGGCTTGCCGTCGGCGGTGGTGATGCCGAAGGGCGGGAAGTCCACCAGCATGCCGATGGTCAGCTTGCCCTTCGACTTGATCTCGTCGACGGTCTGGGCAGCGGCGGGACCGGCCAGGGCGACGGCGCCAACGGTGGCGGCAGCCATCATGGCGCCGGCGACGGCGAGGCGGCGGGTGATCGACAGGGTCATTGGGGTTTCCTCACGGTTCTTATGAAAGGGGAGTATCAGCGGGTGGCCAGGGCGTAGCGCCGCTCCAGACGGGCGCTGAGCAGCGACAGCGGCCAGCACATCAGGAAGTAGAGCACCGCCACGATCCCGAACACCAGGAAGGGCTGGAAGGTGGCGTTGTTGACAATCTGCCCGGCGCGGGTCAGTTCGGTGAAGCCGATGATGGCGGCCAGCGAGGTGCTCTTGATGAGTTGCACCAGGAAGCCCACGGTCGGCGGCACCGCGACCTTCACCGCCTGCGGCAGGATCACGTAGCGCATCAGCCCCGGATAGCGCAGGCCGAGCGCCGAGGCGGCCTCCCACTGGCCGCGCGGCACCGCCTGGATGCAGCCGCGCCAGATCTCGCCGAGGAAGGCGCTGGCGTTCAGCGTCAGGCCCAGCGCCGCGGCGGCCCAGGGGTTGAGGTCGAGGCCCAGCACCGTGGCGCCGAAGAAGACCAGGAAGAGCTGCATCAGCAGCGGCGTGCCCTGGAACAGCTGGATGTAGCCGGTGGCGGCCAGCCGCACCGCCTTGATGTCCGAGGTGCGGGCCAGCGCGATGACCAGCCCGACCGTGGCCCCGCCGATGAAGGCGATGGCCGACAGCGCCAGCGTCCATTGCATGGCGCTGACGAGGAAGAGGAACTCGTTGTAACCGAAGGCGCGGATCATGATTCGGCCCTCCCTCAGCGCCGGTCGGTGTCGTAGGCGAAGGCCAGCTTGTAGATGCCGGCGAACAGCGCGGAGAACATCATCGCCAGCGCCAGATAGATGCCGGTGACCACGATGTAGATTTCGAAGCTGCGGAAGGTCTGCGACTGGATGTTGTTGGCGACCGAGGTCAGCTCGTCCGCCGAGATCGCCGAGACCACGCTGGAGCTGAGCATCAGCAGGATGAACTGGCTGGTCAGCGCGGGGTAGACGGTGCGCAGCGCCGGCTTGATGACGATGTAGCGAAAGACCTGCAACGGCTTCAGCCCCAGCGCCAGCCCGGCTTCGATCTGGCCTTTTTGGATCGATTCGATGCCGGCCCGGATGATCTCCGTCGCGTAGGCGCCGACATTGACCACCATGGCGATCAGCGCGGCGAGGTCGGGCGACAGGCGGATGCCCATGGTCGGCAGCCCGAAGAAGATCAGGAAGATCTGCACCAGGAAGGGCGTGTTGCGCACCACCTCGATGTAGGCGTTGATCAGCCAGCGGACCGGCTTCGGCCCGGACGTCTTGCCGAGCGCGCAGAGGATGGCCACGATCAGGCCGAGAATCATGGCGCCGATCGACAATTGCACGGTCAGCCACGCGCCCTGGAGCAGGTAGTCCCAGGAATCGATGACCGCCTTGAAATCGAAGGTGTAGTTCACGGGCTTTCCCTCCGCATCCGGGCCGGCCGCAACCATGCCGGGGCGCTGTACGCCGCCGGTGGACGGTCCCTGTGCGGGATTCTCGTTATCGGCCTCTCGTCGTCCGGCGAGCCGTGGCGATGCCTCCGGCGCCGGATGTTGGGGGAGCCTATTTGGATCGATCCAAATGCGCAAGACGGAAAACGCAGCGCTGCGAAATTTAATTCGCGCATCAAACAATTAAGAGGCGAAATATCCGCTGTGATGTTCCACCGTGATGGAGCGTCCACGAACGGACGCTTGCGCCGCGCCGCGTCTTGACGATGATCAAGGTGGAACATGACCGCGCACCGGACTATCCGGGGTGATATGACGCGGCGCCGCCCCGTGAGGGTGGCCCTCAAGGGAGAAGGATTGTCGCATGGACTGCTTCGCCGGCCCTGGCCCCGCCGCCCCCATCCCGCTGGACGAGGCGCTGGCCCGCGTGCAGCGGACCTACGGCGCGGTGACGGAGCCCGAGGAGGTGCCGTTGCGCGCCGCGCTCGGCCGCATCCTGGCGGAACCGGTGACGGCGACGGTGAATGTGCCGCCGGTCGCCGTCTCGGCGATGGACGGCTGGGGATACGGCAAGGCGGACGGTGCCGAGGCGGGCGATCTCCGGCGGCTGACCGTGGTGGGGCGTGTGCCCGCCGGGTCCGTCTTCCCCGGTACGGTCGGGCCGGGCGAGGCGGTGCGCATCTTCACCGGCGCGCCGGTCCCGGCGGGGGTCGACACCGTCGCCATGCAGGAGGATTGCCGGGCCGAGGACGGGACGGTGCTGGTGCCCGCCGCCCTCCAGCGCGGCGCCAACATCCGCGACGCCGGGGAGGACATGACGGCCGGGTCGGTCGTGCTGACTCCCGGCCTGCGCCTGCGCGCCCAGGAAATCGGTCTGGCCGCCGCGGTCGGGCGGTCTATCCTGTCAGTGCGCAAGCGGCTGCGCGTCGTCCTGTTCTCCACCGGCGACGAACTGCGCGAGCCGGGGATGGAGAAGCCGGAGGGTACGATCTACGACGCCAACCGCTACACGCTGGCCGCCCAGCTTGACGCGCTGGGGGCGGAGGTGCGCGACCTCGGCATCCTGCCGGACAAGCCGGACGTGACTCGCGCCGCCCTGGCCGAGGCCGCGGCGACCGCCGATCTCGTCGTCACCTCCGGCGGCGCCTCGGTGGGCGAGGAGGACCATGTGAAGGCGGTGGTCGGCGAACTGGGGTCCGTCGATCTGTGGAAGCTCGCGCTGAAGCCGGGCAAGCCGCTGGCGCTCGGGCGCATCGGGACCACGCCGTTCCTCGGCCTGCCGGGCAACCCGGTTTCGGCGATGGTGACCTTCATGCTGGTGGGGCGCCCGCTGGTGCTGCGCCTGTCGGGGGCGGAAAACGCGCCGGCCCCCCGCTGCCTCGTCGTCGCCGGTTTCGAGTTCAAGAAGAAGCCGGGCCGCCGCGAGTTCCTGCGCGCCCGTCTGGCGACCGGACCGGATGGCCGCCCGGTCGCCCACAAGTTTCCCAGCGACAGCTCCGGCGTCCTGACCTCGATGGTCGAGGCCGACGGGCTGGTGGACATGCCGGCGGACGCCACGACGATCCGCGAGGGGGACATGGTGGAGTTCCTGCCCTTCACCGGCCTGTTCGCCTGAGCGCCGGACGATCCCTCTCCCGGGGGGCCGGGAGAGGGAGGAGATCCCTTACTTCTTCGGCATGTGGCCGCTGATCTCGGCGTGCAGGGGCTTGGTGTCCTCGAAGGTCTTCTGCTGCTCGGGGGTGGCTTCCTTCTGGTGCTTCGCCTTCCATTCCGAATAGGGCATGCCGTAGACGGCGATGCGGGCCTCCTCGTCGGTCAGCGGCACGTTCCGCTCCTTGGCGGCGGCGGCGTACCATTTGGACAGGCAGTTGCGGCAGAAGCCGGCCAGATTCATCAGATCGATGTTCTGCACGTCGGTGCGCTTCTGGAGATGCGCGACCAGACCGCGGAACGCGGCGGCTTCCAGCTCGGTGCGGGTCTTCTCGTCCATTCCTATCCCTCTCAATTCTGTTCGTTGTGCAGCGTGACGAAGCGGCCATGGCGGTGGAAGCTCCGGGACGAGCCGCCGCCCAGGATCGCCTCGGCCACCGCGTCGCGGTCCTCAACCACGAAGCCGGCCAGCGCGGTAATGCCGTAGCGGAACAGCCGCGGCGTCAACGGCGTCCCCGGCCCGACGAGGGCGACGCGGGTGCCCTCGGCCACCGACAGCAGGCGGGGCAGGGTGCGGTTCGTCAGGGTGGAGGAGGTGATCGCCGCCCCCTCCGCTCCCGGCAGCAGCCATTCCCCGGCGGCTTCCGGATACTCGCCGTCGCTGGGGTTCATTTCGACCACATGGGCGTTGGGCAGGCGCCGGGCAATCTGCGGGAAGGCCCCGAAGACGACGACGCGCCCTTCCATGCCGGAGAACAGGTCCAGCCCGTTGGCCGCGGAGCCGGTCAGGTCCGGACGGTTGTAGTGGGCGTTCAGGGCGGCCATGCCGACCGCGGCCTCCTGAGGGTCCCAGGAGCGGGCGGCATGGGCGGCCAGCCTGGCGAGGCCGACGCCGGCCCAGCGCGCCGGATCGGGCGGCGGCGCCGACTGCGGGCGGGCGGCCAGCCCGATGCCGGGCCCCGTGGCGCCGTCCGTCTCCACCATGATCCATTTGGCGCCGATGGTGATGGCGCGGACCTCCGCGTCCTCCACCCCGTGCAGCAGGTCGTCGTAGAGCCGGTGCGCTCCCCACCAGCGCCACAGCGCGTCCTCGTCCGGCGAGATCAGGGAGGTGAAGCCGCCGGTGAAGCTCTGCCACTCGTTGAGGAAGCGGCTGCCGACGCTGGTCAGCACCGGAATGCCCTCGGCGATGCCGGCCAGCAGCTCGTCCGCCAGACCCTCGCCATGCGCTTCCAGCCCGGCAAACTTGTTGACCACCAGCAGGTCGGCGCGCTCCGCGATGGCCCGGCGCAGCGCCTGGCTGGCCTCCGCCACCCCCTGGGGATCGACGCGGCAGGATTGCGATTGGCGGCCCAGATGCTGCGAGATGTCGTAGGCCTTGCCGGTGGCGACGTCCACCAGCTCCATCAGGTCGGCGCAGTCGCCGGGCGCGCCGGTGTTGCGCTGGATCACGCCGCCGACGCGGAAGCCGCGCCGCCGCAGCTCCGTTACGAAGCGGTCGATCATCGCGTCCACGGCGGCGGAGCCGGGGCCATGGACCACCGCGCCGGGACGCAGCGGGGGAGGAACCGCGGGGCGCAGGGTCGGCATGGGGCGGGCTCCTTCAGGAATGGACGACGGCCAAGGCAAGAACGGGCATCATGCGACGGAGGCGCCGCGGCGGATGTGGTACACGAACACCTCGCCGCGCGTCTCGTGCGCCAGCAGCACGTTGTCGGTCGTGTTGCAGAAATGCTTGAAGTCGATGATCGACGCCGGGTCGGTGGCGTAGACGATCACCTCCTCCCCCTCGGCCATTTTGTCCAGCAGGGCGCGCGTCCGCAGGATGGGCAGCGGGCAATGCAGCCCCTTCACGTCGAGTTCCTTGGCCGCCACGAACGTAACCTCTTCTTCCGCATCGTCACCGAACGCCGCGACTGTACCGGGTTCGCGCCTCCGTCTCCACCGTTCCGGATGGTTGGGCGTTCCGGAGGGCCGGGGCACCTTTGCCGGCTTGGGATGTTAGCCAGGGAAACGGATTCGAACGAACAATGCGGGAGCAACGCTTATGGCCGGTCGGCATTTTGACAAGGTGGTGGTCATCACCGGGGCGTCCAGCGGGATTGGCCGGGCGACCGCGGTGGAGTTCGCGCGCCACGGCGCCGCGGTGGTTCTGGCGGCGCGGCGCCACGCCGCCCTGCACGAGGTCGCGGAGGAGTGCGTGGCGGCGGGCGGGCGGGCGATGGTCGTGCCCACTGACGTGCGTGACCAGGAGCAGATGAACCGGCTGGCCGAGCGCGCCATCGAGGTGTTCGGCGGGATCGACGTCTGGGTGAACAACGCGGGCGTGATCGCCTTCGGGCGCTTCGAGGAGACTCCGCAGGACGTCTTCGAGGAGGTGATGCGCACCAACTTCTTCGGCACCGCCAACGGTTGCCGCGCCGTGCTGCCGCATTTTCTGGAGCGGGAAGAGGGCACGGTCATCAACGTCGCCTCTCTGGCCTCGATCGTCGGGCAACGCTACGCCGCCGCCTACGCCGCCAGCAAGTTCGCGGTGCGCGGCTTTTCCGAAACGCTGCGGCAGGAACTGGTGGAGGACCCCGGCATCCAGGTCTGCACCGTCCTGCCCGGCCCCATTGACACGCCGCTGTGGCAGCATGGCGCCAACTACACCGGCCGCGCCGTCAAGGCGATGACCCCGCTGCGCCCGCCGGAGGAGGTGGCCGAGGCCATCCTGCGCTTGGCCGAGAATCCCCGGCCGGAGTTGTTCGTCGGAGCCGCGGGGCGTTCCGCCGCACTGCCGCACGTGGTGGCGCCGGCGCTGGCCGACCGCATGCTGGCCCACCGGATGGACCGCGACATGTTCGACAACCGTCCGGCCCACGACACCTCCGGCGGCGTTCTGAAGGCCATGCCGGATTACCGGGAGGCGAGCGGCGGCTGGATGGAGCGCGCCGCCGCGCAGGCGCCGCAGGGACGGACGGACGGGCGCCGGGGCATCTCCTGGACCAATCTCGCCCTGTTCGTGCTGCCCATCGCGCTGATGAGCCGTCTGCCCGCCCATGTCTGGGAGCGGCGGGCGTGGGAGGGTTCGAGGGTCAGGCCGTGAGCATCTTGAGGCCGGACAAGGCGAGGATTGCCGCCAGCAGATAACGCAATGTGGCGGTCGGCAGGTGGCGGCTGCCCAACCATGCGCCGACCGCCCCACCCATCCCGGCGGCCGCCAGCCACCAGGGCAGGGCCGCGGGCAGGGTCGTCGTGGTCGTCCAGGTCCCGGCCAGCGCCGCCGCCGAGTTGAGCAGATTGTAGGCGGCCGAGACGGCGGCGGCGCGACGCGTCTCGACCCAACCCATCAGCAGGATCAGTGGCGCCAGGAAGATGCCGCCGCCCGTGCCGGTCATCCCGGAGAGGAACCCCACGGCAGCCCCGGCAGCGAGCGCCGGCAGAAACGGCGGCGCGGTCCTATCCGCCCGTTCGGGCATTCCGCGCGCCGCCCAGGTGGACCGCGCCAGTTCCAGTGCCGCCAAGAGGAGGATCGCCCCGACCAGCGGGTAATAGAGGTGCGGCGGCAGGTGCAGCGTGCCGCCGAGGAACGAGAAGGGCATCCCCAGCACGCCGAACGGGTAGAAGGCCCGCCAGTCGAACAGCCCGGCGCGGGCGAAACGGACGGTGCCGATGGTCGCCACCAGGAGATTGAGGGCGAGCGCCGTCGGTTTCATCGTCGCCGGGTCGAGCCCGACGATGCCCATGACCGCCAGATAACCCGAGGCTCCGGCCTGTCCGACCGCGGCGTACAGCGTGGCGACCGCCAGGATCAGCGCCGTCAGACCGACCGTCTCGTTGAACACCCGCATTTCCCCCAAAGCCGTACCGGTCGCTTGTAAACCGGCGCGCGTGGGTGGGACCAGGGAAAGAGCGGAAGAATTCCGAACCATGGCGGTGCGGCGCTGTTGGTGGGGGAGGGCGCCGATGCCCACATCCCCACACCCCTGCCCTTCGGAGGCGGCCCATGCACGCCCGCGAGATGATCAGCACGCACCCGCATGTCCGCGGAAACACCAACGACGCGCTCATCCGCTGCATCGAAGCCTGCTATGACTGCGCGCAGACCTGCACCACCTGCGCCGACGCCTGCCTGGGCGAGGATCAGGTGGCCGAACTGGTCCAGTGCATCCGCCTGAACATGGATTGCGCCGATGTCTGCGCGGCGACCGGCTCCGTCGCCACCCGGCGCAGCGGCTCCAACGAGGCGGTGATCCGCGCCATGCTCGATGCCTGCGCCACCGCCTGCCGCCTGTGCGCCGAAGAGTGCGAGCGGCACGCCGGCATGCACCAGCATTGCCGAATCTGCGCCGAGTCCTGCCGGACCTGCGAGGACGCTTGCCGCAAGGCTGCGCAAGGCCTGAGCCATTGACGGAGGTGCAGGGTCACCCACTGTGGCCGAGGATCACCCACCGTGGCCGAGGATCACCCTGTCCAGGTAATCGGCGAGCAACGGGCCATCGCCCAGCCCGAGCAGCAGTTTGGACGACACGTTGCCGTTTTCCGTTCGCAGGCCTGGAATTGCCGCGTGGCGTGTGAGGAAGCCGTCCAACGCGGCGTTCCAGGCGGAATCGGCGTTGCGGCAGAAAATCTTCGACAGCGAGAAGTGCGGCACCTTGCGGAAGGGGCTGGCGAGGCGCTTCTTCTGGAAGACCGCCGGTGGGGTGCCGAGGGCGCGATAGCGGGCCTCTAGCGTCTTGCGGAAGCTCTGGAAGGTCGTCCCGCCGCTTTCCATGCCGATGGTGACGACCGGAACGCCGAGCAGGGCCACCGAGTCGGCGATCAGGCGCGCGTTCTCCTCCTGGTCGCGCCGGATAGCCTCGGCGAGTCCCGGATCGCCGCGCATCGCCTCGTTCAGCCCTACCGTGCGCGGCGTGTGGAAGGAGCTTTTGTTCAGCACCATCACCTTGCTGCGAAAGGACCCGCCGCCGAAGATGCCGTCGAAGAAGCTGTGCGCCATGGCCCCCGCGCGCCCCTGGGCGCACAGATAGACGGACTGCTCGTACTCCCGGCGCCCCGGGTTGTCGCCGACCAGGATCAGTTCCGGCAGGGGGCCGTCCTCGGCGCTGTAGGCGGCGAGGTCGCCGTTGACGACGAACAGCGGCGACACGGAGTTGCGAAGTGCGCGGACCCGCTCCCCATGTTCGGCGATGCGAGTCCGGAACAGCGAAACCGCATCGGGCCGGGCGTCCACGGGCGGGACCTCGCCCAGGATGACGGACAGGCGCCGCAACTCGGCCTCCTGGTTTGTCGCCGATGAGTCCGTTGCCGGCGCGTCGATCGAGAATACCGCCATTCCCATCACCCCTTGTGCAAAGCGGCCCCGTCTAAGGGACTGGTGCCATCTAAGGGATTGGTGATTGTGTTGTCGAGAGGCGTCGATCCGGCTATAGAGTGCGCCAGGGAAGCGACCGGAGCCGCGCCGATTGCGGTTTCGACAGGAGGGTCGGAAAGAATGAAGCTGTCAGACGTTGATATTCGCCGATACCTCGCCGAAGGACGCATTGAGATCGACCCGTTGCCGGCCGAGAGCCAGATCGGCGCCATGTCGGTCGACCTCCAGCTCGGGAACGCCTTCCAGGTCTTCCCGCCGGGCAAGGCGGCCTTCGTCGACCTCGCCCCACCCGAGGGCCATCCCAGCCAGGTTCCCGACAAGCTGATGGATCGTGTCGAGGTCCCCGTCGGCGAGCCGTTCTTCCTGCATCCAGGCGAACTGGTGCTTGGCATCACGGTTCAGCGCATCGGTCTGCCCAACGACATCGCCGGCCGTCTGGACGGGCGCAGCAGCCTCGCCCGCCTGGGCCTGATGGTGCACGCCACGGCGCACACCATCGATCCGGGCTGGAACGGTCGCATCACGCTGGAATTCTTCAATTGCGGACGGTTGCCGCTGGCGCTGCGGCCGGGCATGCGCATCTGCGCCCTCAGCTTCGAGACGCTGATGTCGCCGACTTCGAAGCCCTACGCTGCGCGCCCCGACGCCAAATACCGCGACCAGCTCGATCCGCTGCCAAGCCGGATCAATCTGGAACAGTCCTGACGGCAAACCACAAGTAAGACGAAAAGGCGCCTCCCTTCCGAGGCGCCTTTTTCTTTTGGGCGCCGTCTTACCGAGCTTTTCCCATCTCCGTCACATTTGGGGTGCGGACCCCGCCGATTTCGGTGGGCGGTGCCGCAGGCGCCCGATTGATCGCGTCTGGATCATTGGCATCCCCAACATCGCTGCTGACCAAACCTGTACGAATGCCTCGACGACGTGGCCCTGACCCTGCGCCACCAGGACGTCATCGACGACTTCGACCGCGCGGACGTCGCGGCGCGGCCCTGGCTGGTGCCGGGAACTTGACGGCTTGATGTCGGATCACAGTGCCGCGTCGCACACCACGCGGTTGCGGCCGCCGTTCTTCGCGCGGTACAGCGCCTCGTCCGCCCGCGCCAGCACCGCGGCGACGCTGGTCTCCCCCGGTCGCAGCGCGCTGACCCCGATGCTGACGGTGAAGGTGAGGACGGACCCGGCGCCGTTGGCGATGCGCACGTCGGTTTCCGCCAGCGCCCGGCGCAGTCGCTCCGCGAGCAGGGCCGCTCCCTGTGGCGGCGTTTCGGGCAGCAGGATGGCAAACTCCTCGCCGCCCAGCCGACCCAGGACGTCGGCGCCGCGCACCATGGAGCGGCAGACCCGGACCACGCTGCGGATGGCCTCGTCCCCTGTGGCGTGGCCGTAGGTGTCGTTGACCTTCTTGAAGTGGTCGATGTCCAGCATGATCGCCGACAGCGGCTGGCCGTTGCGTTGCGCCCGTGCCACCTCGTCGGCGGCGCGCGCCATGAAACGGCCGCGGTTCAGCGCCCCGGTCAGCGAATCGGTGGTGGCCAGCCGCTCCAACTGGCGCTGCATGTCGACCACGCGGGAGGCGGCGAGCAGCCGGGCACGCAGCCATGTCAGGTCCAGCGGCTTGCGCAGGAACTCGTCGGCCCCGTTCTCCACGACCTCGAAGAACTGGTTGGTGATGCTGCCGGGGATCATCAGCATGAGATAGAGGTGCCGTTCCCGCTGCGCCGCGCGCAGGTGCCAGCAGACCTCCACGCCCTCCATCTCGCCAACCCGGAAATCGACGAGCGCGATGTCGATGGGCTCATCACGGCAACGTGCCAACGCTGCGTGGCTACTTTCGGCAAAGGCCGTCTGATGGCCGAAGCCTTCAAGCTGCTGGCACAGCACCGTACGCGCCATGCGCGAATCGTCCACCACCAAAATCCGCATGCGGCCTCCGAGACCATTGCTCCAGAGAAGCACAAAGCCCTGAAGGAAACATTACAACCGTATGGATTTTCGAATGAGCTTGCATCAAGGGGTTGCAAGCACCGACCCGGTTGGGAAAATCGCGCGAATGCAAGCGCGGTGCGTTGAAAACTGGTAGACTTCGAACGAGGGGGCGGTGCTTTGCATTCCGGGCAGAAGATTGGGTGGCGGATGGGGTGGGATTCGAACCCACGGTGGAGTTGCCCCCACGCCAGTTTTCAAGACTGGAGCCTTAAACCGCTCGGCCACCCATCCAAATCAATGCATCAGGAGCGTCGCCCTGCGCATTCGGGGACCATCGCCTGCTGATCCCCGCTCTGATCCCCAAATCGGAGCCTGATCTCGGCTCTCCGCTTGCTGCGGATCGGAAGCGGGGGGAACATGCCGTGTCCCTGTTCCGGGGTCAACTCGCTTTTGAGCCCCGCTATGCAACGAACCCCAACGTTAATCGTGACGCCGTCACATCCGGATCGGGCGGCCCAGGTTCGACAGCCGCTTCGTCGGCTTCGGAGGCGTCGGGGAGTCGGAGAAATCGGGCAGGCTTGGGGCTCGGCTGAGGACCTTACGGATCATGACGCCGGTCGCCTCCAGATCCTCGATCACCGTGGCCGACACACGCCCCGCATAGTGCGGACGGTCCAGCTTGGTGCGCATCTCCTCGATGATCTTCAACTCCGGTTCGAACAGTTCGCGGGCGCCGATGGGGAGCGCCTGATCCTCCCGCATCCGTTCGAAATAGTTCCGGGTGGCGCGGGCCAGCAGACCGGTCAGGAGAAGGTCGATCCGCTCGAACTCCGTGCGCAGGTCGGACAGCTTCGCCGTGTTGACGGTCGTCAGGCGCTCTTCCGTCAGCGCGACGAGGGCGCGCACCTCCTCCACCTTCCGACGGAAGCCCAGGAACGAGGAAAAGCGGTCTTCCTCAATGTCGCGCTGCGCGCGCGCCCCCAGAGCGACCGCTTCGCCGGCCTGCTGCTCGATGGCCGTCAGCAGCTCTTCGATCGCCCTGCGGCCGCTGTCCTGTCCCCAGACCATCGCCTTGCCGCCTCTCCCCGCGGATGGACGCTCGCTCGGCTTCCGAGTCGGCCTTGAGGATGCGTGAAAAAATTTAAGAAATGTCTGACCCATCGCGCAGGTCGAGCAGGACCGGCGTGTGGTCGGACGCTTTCTCCGCACCGCGCGGTCGGCGGTCGATGCGGCACTCCACCAGACGGTCGGCGGCCTGCGGGGACAGCAGGAAGTGATCGATGCGCAACCCCAGGTCCCGCGGCCAGCATCCCGCCTGATAGTCCCAGAAGGTGTAGGCGTGGTCGTCGTCGTGCAGGGCGCGGTAGGCTTCGGTCAGACCCAGATTCAGTAGGGCGCGGAACTTCGCCCGCGATTCGGGCTGGAACAGGGCGTCGCCGGCGAAGGCCACCGGGTCGAAGACGTCGCGCGGCTCCGGGATGATGTTGTAGTCGCCTCCCAGGACGAAAGGGATTTCCTGCTCCAGCAGACTGCGAGCGTGGGCGTGCAGGCGGTCCATCCAGCGGAGCTTGTAGGCGAACTTCTCCGTCCCGAGGGGGTTGCCGTTGGGCAGATAGAGCGAGGCGATGCGCACACCGCCCACCGTGGCCTCGACATAGCGGGCCTGCTCGTCCTCCGGCTCGCCGGGCAGGCGGGTCAGGATGTCCTCATGGGGTGCCTTGGAGAGGAACGCCACGCCGTTGTAGGACTTTTGTCCCACCGGCGTGACGTGATAGCCGAGGTCTTCGAAGGCGGCGCGGGGAAAGGCCGCGGTCTCGCACTTGATCTCCTGCAGAAGCGCGACGTCCGGGGACTCCGCGCGCAGCCAGTCGGTGATCAGCGGAAGGCGGGCCTTCGCCGAATTGACGTTCCAGGTGGCGATCTTCACGTCGTGTTCTTCTTGTTCGGCAAAGGCCAGGGGGAAAAAAGGAACCGTCAGGCGGCGAAGGAGTTGCCGCAGCCGCAGGACGCCGTGGCGTTCGGATTCTTGATCTGGAACGTCGCGCCCATCAGATCCTCGACATAGTCGAGGGTGGAGCCGGCCAGCAGGTCCAGCGAGGCGTCGTCGGTAACGACCTTCACGCCGTTCTTCTCGAACACATGGTCGTCCTCGTTCGCAGTGGCGTCGAAGGCGAAGCCGTACTGGAAGCCGGAGCAGCCGCCGCCCGATACGGTCAGGCGCAGCATCAGGGCCGGGTCGCCCTCGTGCTCGATCAGGAAGGCGACGCGCTTGGCGGCGCTGTCGGACACGGCGAGAACGCGCGCACCCTCTTGCGCGGTGGCGGGAAGGGCGGTGTCGGGCATGGGACGGACCTCGGTGTTTCGCGGGGGAGTTTCGCGGGACAGACGACACAATGACGAATGTAAGGGTGCGTCCGCCTTTCGTCAAAGGCATGTCCGACGAACTCATGCCTGACCTGCGGTTCGCCATGACGCGGCTTCCGGATGTCTCGGCGGGTCTCCGCCTTCGCCGTTGCACAGCGCGGTTTGCGCCGGTAGTGTCCGCGCCATGACGGCGGACTTCTTCCAGGATCGCCCGGCGCCCTATGGCTGCGACCCCGCACAGACGCGCGGCCGGCTGTTCCCGGAGCCGGAAAGCCCGACGCGCTCGTGCTACCAGCGCGACCGCGACCGCATCGTGCATTCCGGCGCCTTCCGCAAGCTGAAATACAAGACGCAGGTCTTCGTCTATCACGAGGGCGACTATTTCCGCACCCGCCTGACCCACAGCCTGGAGGTGGCGCAGATCGCCCGCTCGATCAGCCGCGCGCTGGGACTGAACGAGGATCTGGCGGAGGCGGTGGCGCTCGCCCACGATCTCGGCCACACCCCCTTCGGCCATGCCGGCGAGGACGCGCTGAACGCCTGCATGGCGCCCTACGGCGGCTTCGCCCACAACGACCAGACGCTGCGCATCCTGACGATGCTGGAGCGGCGCTACGCCGATTTCGACGGGCTGAACCTGACCTGGGAGGCGCTGGAGGGCGTGGTCAAGCACAACGGCCCGCTGCTGCCTCTCGGCAATGGCGAGAAGCTGCCGACGACCCTGGCCGCCTTCCAGGAGCGCTGGGACCTGGAGCTTCACACCAACCCAGGCGCCGAGGCGCAGGTGGCGGCCCTGGCCGACGACATCGCCTACAACAACCACGACATCGACGACGGGCTGCGCGCCGGCCTGTTCACGGTGGACGAGGTGGCGGAGCTGCCGCTGGTCGGCCCGGTGGTGCGGCAGGTCTGCGACCGCTATCCGGGGCTGGAGCGCTCCCGCCTGATCCACGAGACGATCCGGCGGATGATCAACAACATGGTCGTCGACCTGCTGGCCGAGACGCGGGAGCGGCTGGACCGCCACCGTCCCGGCAGCGCCGCCGAACTGCGCGCCCTGCCGGAGCCGGTCGTCAGCTTCTCCCCCGCGATGTTCGAGGCGCAGCGGCCCTTGCGCGCCTTCCTGAAACAGCGCATGTACCGCCATTACCGGGTCAACCGGGAAATGAGCAAGTGCAAGCGGGTGGTCACCGCCCTGTTCGACCTGTTCATGGCCGAGCCGAACACTCTGCCGACGCAATGGCAGGAGGAGATCGCCCGACAGGGCGGGAACGGGCAGGGACAGGGGGAGCGGACGGTGCTGGCGCGGCTGGTGGCCGACTACATCGCCGGGATGACCGACCGCTACGCGCTCGCCGAATACGCCCGCCTGTTCGACATGGACGCCAAGACCTGAACGGCCCAGACCTAAACGGCCCAGACCTAAAGCAAGAATTGAACCGATGAACATCTTCAAGGTCTTCGAGAACGACATCCGCAAGCTGCTGGACGAGCTGGCCGCCGAGGGCCAGATCCCGGCGGGGCTCGACACCGCGCGCCTGACGGTGGAGCCGCCGCGCGAGGCGGCGCACGGCGACCTGTCGACCAACGCGGCGATGATCCTGGCCAAGCCGGCAGGCAAGCCGCCCCGCGCCCTGGCCGAGCTGCTGGTGGCGAAGCTGAAGACCCGCCCCGACGTGGCGAGCGCCGAGATCGCCGGTCCGGGCTTCGTGAACCTGCGCCTGACGGCCGACGTCTGGCGTGACCGCATCCGCGACGTGCTGACCGCCGGTACCGCCTATGGCGAGAGCACGCTGGGTGGCCAGCGTCCGGTGAACGTCGAATACGTGTCGGCCAACCCCACCGGCCCGCTGCACGCGGCCCACGGCCGTGGCGCCGTCTTCGGCGACGCACTGGCCGCGCTGCTGGAGAAGGCGGGCTACGCCGTCAGCCGCGAATATTACATCAACGACGCCGGCGCTCAGGTCGACGTGCTGGGCCGCTCCACCTTCCTGCGCTACCGCGAGGCGCTGGGCGAGGCCATCGGCGAGATCCCGGCGGGCCTCTATCCCGGCGAGTATCTGAAGGAGGTCGGGCAGGCCCTGGCCGAGCGCGATGGCAACAAATGGGTCGGCGCGGACGAGGCCGACTGGCTGCCCGCCTGCCGCGACTTCGCCATCGCCACGATCATGGAATGGATCAAGGAGGACCTCGGCGTCCTCGGCGTCCATATGAACGTCTACAGCTCCGAGCGCGCTCTGGTGAAGGCCGGGGCGGTGGATACGGCGCTGAAGGCGCTGGAGGACCGCGGCCTGATCTATGTCGGCGTGCTGGAGCCGCCGAAGGGCAAGAAGCCCGACGACTGGGAGCCGCGCCCGCAGACCCTGTTCAAGTCCACCGACTTCGGCGACGACGTCGACCGCCCGCTGAAGAAATCGGACGGCTCCTTCACCTACTTCTCCAACGACATCGCCTATCACTACGACAAGCACCGCCGCGGCTTCGACCTGCAGATCGACGTGTGGGGCGCCGACCATGGCGGCTACGTCAAGCGCATGCAGGCGGCGACGACGGCGATCACCGAAGGCAAGGCGTCGCTGGACGTGAAGCTCTGCCAACTCGTCCATCTGATGAAGAACGGCGAGCCGGTGAAGATGTCCAAGCGCGCCGGCACCTTCGTGACGCTGCGCGACGTGATCGAGGAGGTCGGCCGCGACGTCGTCCGCTTCATCATGCTGACCCGGCGCAACGACCAGACGCTGGACTTCGACTTCGCCAAGGTCGTCGAGCAGTCGAAGGACAACCCGGTCTTCTACGTGCAGTACGCCCACGCCCGCTGCCGCTCGGTCCTGCGCCACGCCGCGACGGCGCTGCCGGGGGCCGACCTGTCGCTGGCGGCGCTGGCCGCCAAGGCCAACCTCGCCCGCCTCGACAGCGAGGAGGAATTGGCGCTGGCCAAGCGCATGGCGACCTGGCCGCGCCTGGTCGAGTCCGCCGCCGAAGCGCACGAGCCGCACCGCGTGGCCTTCTACCTCTACGACCTCGCCAGCGACTTCCACGCCCTGTGGAACAAGGGCCGCGACGACACCAGCCTGCGCTTCCTGATCGACGGCGACGAGGAGGTGACGGTGGCCCGTCTGGCGCTGGTCAGCGCGGTCGCCACGGTGATCGCCTCCGGCCTCGCCGTCATGGGCGTGGAACCGGTGGAGGAAATGCGGTCATGAGGTATGAGGGCGATGTCAACCACGCCAGCGATCCCTACGGCACGCCGCCGCAGCGGGGAGGTCGGCGCGGTCTGCTCGGCCTCGGTCTGGCGGTGGTCGGCATCGTGGCCTTCGCCGGGGCGATCGTCGTGGTCTATGGCGGCGGAAGCCGCGGCACGCCGGACGGCGCTCCGCCGCTGCTGATGGCCGACAGCGCGCCGACCAAGGCCCGCCCGGAGCAGCCCGGCGGCATGGAAGTGCCGCACCAGGACAAGCTGGTCTACGAGCGGCTGAACGACCGCGGGGCGAAGTCGCAGATCGAACGGCTGCTGCCGCCGCCGGAGGAGCCGCTGCCGCGGCCGGTCGTGGCTCCCCAGGTGCCGCCGTCGCCGACCCTGCCGGAGGCGCCTGCGGTGGCCCAGCTGCCGCCGCCCCCGCCGGGCTCCACCACCACGGTGC
>NZ_JBFUHT010000023.1:0-75084 GCF_056402275.1 Azospirillum sp. P4_B5 | reverse complement strand
CCGGCGCTACATGACCATGGAAAGCCTGACCGAGCTGTGCCACCCTCACACCGCTGACCCGCTGCCGATTGCAGTGGAGTAGACCGGCGGCTTCAACTCGCCGAACAGCACCTACGCCCCCTCAGACACCACGCCTCGGGGCACGATCCTGGAAGGACTCGTCAACTCCGGCAAGATCAGCGCCGAAGACGCCGTGACCGGGCTGAAATCGCTGGCGACCAAGGCGACCTTCAACCGCTACGTCTCCGAACGCCCCCGTGACGAGGAAGACAAGCAGCGGCTCGCCGACTCGGAGGCCGCCTGGCAGAAACTGCAGGCCTATGGCAGCCGGATGTCCGGTGCGCTGTCCGAGGTCGGGCGCAAGACCCAGGAGATTCAGGAAGCCCAGCAGCGCGGCGAAATCTCGATGGACGAGATGAACGAACGCCTGAAGCCGGTCCAGGACGCGTTCAAGGGCGAGATCGCGGCGACCCGTGGCGCCTATGGAAAGCCGACCGATCAGACGGCCATTCTCAGCGATGCCAGTGGATTCACGAAAAACATGCAGGGCTTCAAATCCGCGCTGGCATCCATGGGGGCGGACGCTGGCTTCGCGGATCTGTACGCGCCGGACGGCGAGGCCGCCGAACAGAAGCTTCAGGAACTCGGTTTCGACCGGAACGTCTTCGGCAGCGCGTTCCAGAAATTTGCGGAGGCCGTTGACATTCCTGGCATTGGGTCCAAATCCGCTGCCTCGGAGGCCGCGGACGTCACTCCGACACCGGCGCCAGCCGCGGAAAGCAAGATTGCCACGGGATCACCAGCCATCACGAGCAAGCCGGCCGCCGAAAGCCCCCCGCCGGATACCGTCAGCAAGCCAGCTTCAAGCGACCCTGGCAACGCGCAGGCGGCGCTGTCCATGCTCCAATCGGCGCTTGCGGCGGGCGCGTCGAAAGGCGGAACCGGTGTCCTGGGCGCGATTGCCGGAAACGCCAGCGAAGGCCAGAACACGGTTGCCAGCGGCCTGCTGGAAGCCCTGAAGGCCGGAGCGGGAAAGCCGCAAACCGGAAACGCGCAGACCGGCGACACACCGCCGGCCTGACGCATCCCACCGGGGAAGGCTCCCCCGCCGATGTTACCCCTCCGAAGGTGCCGGATCAGCCTCGGCCAACTGATCCACCTCCACCGCGGCTTCCTCGTCCGCCTTGCGCACCATCACGGCGGCGAAGAAACCGTCGGTGTCGTGGCGGGCCGGGGTCAGGCGCAGGTACGGCCCCTCGGCCGGCGGGGTGCCCGCGCCCTCCTCCGCCCAGACCTCGGCGACCGGCAGCACGGTGAAGTCAGGGTGGGTCTCCAGGAAGGCGGCGACCTGCTTCTCGTTCTCCTCCGGCAGCAGCGAGCAGGTGGCGTAGATCAGCCGCCCGCCGGGCTTCACCAGCCGGGCCGCGCTGTCCAGGATGTTCGCCTGGAGCGGCACCAGCTCCGCCAGACCGGGGCCGAGCTGGCGCCAGCGGCTGTCGGGGTTGCGGCGCCAGGTGCCGGTGCCGCTGCACGGCGCGTCGACCAGCACGCGGTCGAACTTGCGCTTGTGCCGCTTCACCCAGGGGTCGCGCTCGCTGGACAGCGGGTGCGCCTCGATGTTGTGCAGACCGGCGCGGCGGAACCGCTCGGCGGCGCGCTTCAGGCGCCCGGCCAGCACGTCGCAAGCGACGACGCGGCCCTTGTTCTTCATCAGCGCGGCGATGGCCAGCGTCTTGCCGCCGGCACCAGCGCAGAAATCCACCACCTGCTGCCCCGGCTTCGGCGCCACCGCGATCGCCACGAGCTGCGATCCCTCGTCCTGGATCTCGACCAGCCCCTCCTTGAAGGCGTCCACGGTGCCCAGCGGCGGACGGCCCTGGACGCGCAGGCCCAGCGGCGACCACTGCGTCGGCTCCGCGGTGATGTGGGCGCGGGCCAGCGCCTTGATCGCGCTCTCGCGGTTGGCCTTCACCGGGTTGATGCGCAGGTCGAGCGGCGCGGAGTCCAGCAGCGTCCGCATCTCCACCGCGAAGCGGTCGCCCATGGCGGCGCGCATCGCCTCCTCGGCCCAGGGCGGGCACTCCACGGCCACGCTTTCCGGCATCTGCGGATGCTCCAGCGTGTGGGTGTCCAGCTCGTTGGCGAGCTTCGCCTCCTCCGGCGCCAGCGGGGCCGGGGCAAACTTGGTGGAGCCGAACAGCGCCTTCACCGTCGCGGCGGACTTGCCGTCGGCCAGGATCTCGTTGGCGAGCGCGCGGGCGCGCGGGGTCGGCGGATGGCCCTGACGCTCCAGCCACCAGCACAGGCGGGCGTGCCGCCGCAGGATCGCGTAGGCCGTCTGCGCCACCGCGGTGCGGTCTTTCGACCCGATGTAGCGGCGGGCGCGGAAATAGGCGCTCATCACCGCGTCGGCGGGGCGCGGGGTTTCGTCGATCTCGGTCAGCAGGTCGATGACCGCCTGAAGGCGGGCGGCGGGGGTCATGGGATGGTCCTCGGATAGATTCCCTGCTCGATAACCCGAGCGGGGGGTGGTTGTCATCCCCCGCGCACGCGCGGCAGCCTTTCGAGTCGCCGCCCCAGGCGCGTGCCCTGTGACAAGACGGCCCGATCGAAACCATCCGCGCGAAGAGCGATTGACCGCAATCCGGTGAATGAGGCAAAAAAGGGGTAGTTGTTCTTGTTTGAGCCATCTTGGCCGCGGCAAGTCCAGCCATCCCTCGTCTTTATCGTCTTCCTTGAATCTTGGTGCGGGGTCCGCGATGGCGGCTGCGGTCGGCAGTGTCATGGCGCGTGCGGTGGCGCGCGTCTCCACCCTTCTTGCGTTCGGCCTGCTGGCGGGCTGTGCCGGCGACGCGGCGACCGGGGCCGGACCGGGCGGCGGCGTCACCACGGCGTCCTGGCGGCCGGGGATGGAGAAGGTCTCAGCGGATTTCCGCGGCCTGCCGGGCTGGATCGACGACGACCACGCGCAGGCCCTGCCGGCCCTTCAGCGCACCTGCCGCTGGGTGGCGGCGCAGCCCGCCGGCAAGCCGCTCGGCCCCAACCCCGCCGCCGGCACCACGTCGGACTGGCGCCCGATCTGCGAGGCGCTGCGCGGTCTGCCCAACGCCGAGCCCGAAACCGCCCGCCGCTTCTTCGAGGATCACTTCACGCCCGTCGCCCTGTCCGAGGGCCAGGAAGGCCTGTTCACCGGCTATTACGAGGTCGAACTGCGCGGAAGCTGGACCCGGACTGAGCGCTACAACGTCCCCCTCTACAAGGCGCCGAAGCGGACCAAGCGCGGCCTGCCCAGCCGCGCCCGCATCACCGACGGCGCGCTGAAGGGCAAGGGGCTGGAGATCCTGTGGGTGGACGACCCCATCGACGCCTTCTTCCTGGAGATCCAGGGGTCGGGCCGGGTGCGGATGACCGACGGGTCGGTTGTGGCTCTGGGCTATGGCGGGCAGAACGGCCATCGCTACGTCCCCATCGGCCGGCACCTGATCGACATCGGCTACGCCACGCCGGAGCAGGTGACCATGCCGCTGATCCGCCGCTGGCTGACCGAGCATCCCGGCGAGGCCCGGCGGGTTATGAACATGAACCCGTCCTACGTCTTCTTCCAGCTCCGCCCCGACGTCGGCGCGCGCGGCGCGCGCAACATGGAGCTGACGGCGGGCCGCAGCCTCGCCGTGGACCCCGGCCATATCCCGTTGGGCGTGCCGCTGTGGCTGGACGTACGCGAGGCGCCGGTGCCGCTGGGGGAGATCAAGCGCCTCGTCGTCGCGCAGGACACCGGCGGCGCCATCAAGGGGCCGGTGCGCGGCGACCTGTTCTGGGGTCATGGCGCGGAGGCCGCGGAGGGCGCCGGCGTGATGAAGGCCAAGGGCCGCTACACGATGCTGGCGCCGCGCACCACATCCTTCACGCTGGCCCAACGCCGCTGAGTCCAGGTCGTCGATGCTGGTTCGTCTGTCCGCCCTGCCCGACCGCGGGTCTGCCCTCGCCGCGCTGGAGGAGATCTTCTTCCTGTCCACGCTGCGCAAGGGCTTCGCCTCGGCGGAGGAACGCGCGGCCTTTTTCCGCACCTGGACGGGCTGGTATGTGGAGCGGGCACCGAACGACGTGTGGTTCGCCTTGACCGATGACGGCGCCGTCATCGGCTATCTGACCGGCTGCAAGGACAGCGCCGGAGCGGTGGACCTCGCCCGCATCATCCCGAAATACGAGGTCTTCGCCGACCGCTTCGCCGCCTTCCCCGCCCATCTGCATGTCAACGTCCGGCCCGGCTTCCGCGATCGCGGCGTCGGGCGGGCGCTGGTGGACCGCTTCGCGGAGGACTGCCGCGCCGCGCGCCTTCCCGGCCTGCATTTGGTGACCGGGGTGTTCGCGCGGAACGTTTCCTTCTATCAGCGCGCCGGTTTCACCGCGGCGACCCAGCGAGGGGCGCTGCTGTTCCTCGGCCGACACCTGGGGTGAGCTTGGTTCAGAAAGCGGCCTTCAGAAGGCGGACGGGCAGCCACCGGCCTTGAGCACCCGCTGTGTGGAGGCCGGGTTGTTGACCAACTTCGCCGCCGGGCGAACGGGCCGCCGCACCAGTTCGCCGCCGCAATTCGGACAATGCCCCTTCAACACCCCATCCCGGCAGTCGCCGCAGAAGGTGCATTCGAAGGAGCAGATGTAGGCATCGCGGGATTCCGGGGGCAAATCCCGGTCGCAGCATTCGCAGTTGGGCCGCAGCGCAAGCATGATGGGCATCGCCTTTCCATGGTTTCGCGATGATAGCAGCGGGACGGCGGTGGGAAAACCGGGTGGTGGCGGTGGATGCCGAATGATGGGGCGAAACGCAGCGTGGCTTTCACCGCGTCCCGCATCGCGTGCGCCCCCGAGCCCCGGAGGGGAGAGGGTTAGAGAAGGCTTGCCGCGCGCTCCGCCAGCGCCGCCGCGATCTCCTCCGTCACTCCGGTCCAGTCGCCGGGGCGGGGTTGGCGGTACAGGCGGGCGGTCGGGTACCACGGGCTGTCGGCGCGGTCGAGCAGCCAGCGCCAGTCCGGCGCATGGGACAGCAGCACCCACAGCGGAACGCCCAGCGCTCCCGCCAGATGGGCCGGCGCGGTGCAGGAGGACACCACGAGGTCCAGCGACGCCATGATCGCCGCGGTGTCGGCGAAATCCCGAATCTCCGGCGCCAGATCGGTGAAGGAGGGCGGCATCGCCCGTCGCGCCAGCTCGTCATGGCCCGGGCCGAGTTGCAGGCCGAAGAAGCGGCAGCCCGGCACCGCCAGCAGCGGGACCAGCGCCGCCAAGCCCGGCGACCGCTCCCGGTCACCGGCGAATTGGGGATTTCCGGCCCAGACCAGCCCGACCTTGAGGCCGTCGCCTACTTGACCGCCAACCAGCCGCTCCCGCCACGCCGCGGCGCGCCCCGGGTCGGCGGTCAGGTAGGGGACGGCGGCGGGAATGGTCTCCAGCCGCGTGGCGAAGGCCCGCGGCAGGCTGAGCAGCGGGCACTGCCAGTCGAAGGCCGGCAAAGCCTCGCCGCGCGCCAAGATCGCCTCCACCCCCGGCAGGCCGCGGAACAGCGGCACCAGATCGGCGCCGACCTCCAGCAGCACGCGGGCGCCGCGGGCGGCCACCAGGGGGGCGTAGCGGACGAATTGGATGGCGTCGCCGCGCCCCTGCTCCTCGTGCAGCAGGATGGTTTGTCCGGCGATGTCCTCGCCGCTCCACCGTGGCTGCGGCAGGCCGCGCGGCTTCGTCGGGAAATCGGCCACGCCCCAGCGCGCCTCGTAATCCTCCCAGCCGCCCGACAAGTCGCCGGCGAGCAGCCGGGCCAAGGAGCGGTTCCAGCGCGCCTCGGCACTGGCCGGCTGGAGGCGGACGGCCCGGTCGTGCAGGCGCAGCGAGGCGGCGATCTCCCGCCGGTCGCGCAACCGGTTCGCCAGACCGCTCAGCGCACCGCGGTGATCCGGCTGAAGGGCCAACGCCCGGTGAAGCGACGCCAGAGAACCGGGTTCGGACAGGGACAGCGCGTGCCAGCCGTTCGCCGCGTCCGGACGCAGCCGCAGCAGGCGGCACAGCGCCGCCATGCTCTCCTCCTCCCCGCCCGTTCTGAGCCGGGCGGCGGCGAGAAGCTCCAGCGCGCCATCGTTCGCCGGGTCGAGCGCCAGCGCACCGCGCAGAGCCGTGGCGGCGTCGTCCCAACGTCCCGCCTCGTAATGGGCGCGGCCGAGATTGAGCCGGACCGTCGCGTCCTCCGGCAACAACGCCGCTGCGTGCGTCAGCGCCGCCGGCGCCGCCGGGTCCTGGACGCGCTGAAGCGCCACCCCGAGATGGTGCCACGCTTCCCCATGGTCGGAACGCAGCCGGACGGCGCGGCGCAGGGCCGTCATCGCCTCACCCGTCCGTCCCTCGTAGCGCAGCAGGATTCCGGCCTGGACCAGCGGCTCGGCGAGGTCGGGCTGGAGGAGGGTCGTGCGGCGATAGGCCGCCATGGCGAGCCCGCCCTGCCCCGCTTGCCTCGCCGCTCCGGCCAACGGAAAGGCGAGCGCCGCCGAATCGGGGCAAAGGCGCAGGGCGGCGCGGTACTCCTCGGCCGCTGCGGCGGGGTTGCCGCGGGCCTGATGCAGCATGGCGAGGTTGGCGCGGACTTCGGGAAGGCCGGGGCGCAGCGCCACCGCCCGGCCCAGCAGGTCGGCCGCCTGCTCCAGCCGGCCGCCCTGGGCGCAGAGAAGGCCGTAGAGGTGAAGGGCGTTGGGCTCGTCCGGAACGGCGTCGAGGATACGCCCGTAGAGGGCTTCCGCCTCTTCCACCCGCCCGGCGGTGTGAAGGTCGAGCGCGATGGCCAGCGCCTCGTCCAGCGTCGCCACAGCGCCCGCTCCGCTCAGGTTTCGCGGCCGCCGATCACGCTGGCGGCGACCGCCAGACTTTCCGGCGTACCCATGTCGATGAAGCGCGCCTTGGCGATGTGGCCGTGCAGCGTGCCCGGCGGCATCTTGTGCAGCACGTCGCGGGTCAGCGAACTGGCCCCGGAGGCCGCGATGCGGTCGAGGAAGGCGGCGGAGAAGAGATAGACCCCGGCGTTGATGACCCCGCGCCCCGGCGCCTTGTCGAGGAATTGGCGGACGCGGCTGTCCGGCCCGACCTCGACCCGGCCGAAGCGGGCGGCGTCCTCCACCTCCACGCACAGCACCGACGCCTCCGCCCCCGACAGGCGGTGCGAGGCGACGAAGGCGCGCAGGTCGGCGTCGAGAAAGGTGTCGCCGCTCATCACCAGGACGGTGCCGGCCTTCAGGTCCTTGCGGATGTAGGCGAGCGCCGCGGCGGAGCCCATCTGGCTCGGCTCGATCTGGCAGACGACGTCCAGCGACCGGTTGGTGTCGCCCTGGGCCAGCCACGCCGTCACGCGGTCGGCCAGATGGCCCAGGCACAGCACCACCCGGCGCGCGCCGTAGGCGGCCAGATGGTCCAGCAGATGTCCGAGAAAGGCGCGGCCCGCGATGGGCGCCAGCACCTTGGGCGTGTCGCCCGAGACGCCCCGCATGCGCGAGCCGAGACCACCGGCGAGCAGCGTGACGTCGATGTCCGTCAAGGCTTCCTCAGGCCGCACCGTGCTTCCCCTCATGCTCCCGACGCCGCGGCGCCGCCCCCACACCCGCCGCATACCGCGTCGGCGGTGGATTGGTCAAACATTCGGTGGGGGTGACGGCAAACTTTCCCGGCCGACCGCCCAACGTAGGCCCTCCGCCGCATGGCCTATTCCGCGAAGGCGGCCAGCGTGGTTTCGCGCGAAAAGATATGGGGGTGTCCCTCCCAATCGCTGCGCAGCGTCTCGAACACATGGACGTCGTGGAAACGGCCATATTTCTGGACATGCTGACGCAGCACCCCGACCTCGCGCGCCTTCACAACCCTCTGGATGCGGATGACCGTGTCGTTGCCCTCCATGAAATAGTTGAAGAGCTTGTTCATCCCCAATCCGTAGAAGCAATAGTCCATGATGAAGCAGTGCAGGAAGCCGGCGAGCTTCCGCCGGTCCGTCTCCTCCACGATGTACGAGCCGGAGGAGCAGCGCAGATGCACCCGGTCGATGTCATAGTAGGAAAGATAGCCGACCGGGCGGCCCTCATGCTCGATGATGAAATGCCGGAAGTCCGGGCGGGCGTCCATCGCGGCCAGCCAGGCGCGCTGCCGCCCGACGTCCGGATTCTCCAGATCGGTGAACATGAAGCGGGTGATCGACGGCTCGGTGCGCCAGCGCAGCAGCATCTCGGCATCGTCGGTCGTCGGTCGTCGGAAGCGGAACATGGACCCTTACCCTTCGAACGCGTGCGGCGTCATGTCGCCAGATAGCCGCCGTCCACCGGCAGCATCACCCCGTTGATCCAGCCGCTGGCCGGCGACAGCAGGAAGGCGATGGCCGAGGCCACGTCCTCCGGCTTGCCGAAGCCCATGGGATGGGCGGCGCGGATCGCCTCGAACTGCTCCGCCGTGGTGGTGCGGCGGAAGCGCTCCATCATCTCCGTCTCGACCATCGCCGGGGCGACGCAGTTGACGCGGATGCCGTCGCGCAGGAACTCCATGGCCAGCCCGCGGGTGGCCGAGACCAGCCCGCCCTTGGCCGCCGAATAGACCACGTTGCCCGGTTGCCCGATCTCCGCCGCCACCGAGGACACCAGGACCAGCGCCGCCGGCTCGGCGTGGCAGCCCTTCTGCCGCAGGCCGCGGGCCAGCGCCAGCGCGCTCAGCAGGTTGGCGTGCAGGATGCCGTCGAAGAAGGCGCGATCGACGCCGCGCACCGGCTTGCCGACCTGCACCCCGGCGCAATGGGCCAGCCCGGCGATGGGGCCGCCGGCCTCCGCCTGCGCCTTGACCCAGCCGGGGATAGCGTCGCTGTCCGACAGGTCGAAGGCGGCCGTCCGGTGCCCCTCCCCCGGCAGAAGCGCCAGCGTCTCGTCCAGCCGCCCGGCGTCGCGCCCGTTGAGCGTGACCCGCGCGCCGAGGGTCGCAGCCAGCAGAGCTGTCGCCCGCCCGATCCCGGCGGAGGCGCCGGTGACCAGGACGTGCCGTCCCGTGAGATCGACGAGCGGACTCATTCGGCCGCCATGCGGGCGAGCCACGCCCGGTGGAAGGCGGCGATGCGCTCTTCGCAGGAACCGAGGACAGCCGGGGCCTCGACCTGCTTCAGCCCCTTGTGGGTGGCTTCGGCCACGCGCTGGTCCTCGCCCAGGATGGTGCGGTTGAAGCCGGAGACGTTGGCCTCCACCGCCTTGCGCGCGGCCCCGCCCTTGGTCTGCGGCTTGGCGGTCTCGCCCAGGAACAGGCGGAAATGCAGGTCGCAGCGGTCCGGCCCGATGGGGTCGTAGGTCTGGACGCTCATCAGCGCGCCGTGGGAGACGCCGATGGCGAGGTTGGGGAAGATCAGATAGTGGTCGTAGCTCTCCAGCCGGTCGCTGCGCGGCAGCCCCATCTTCTGGGCCACGCCATCCCACCAGCGCGCCGAGCCGTCGGACAGCTGGCTGACGCCCCGCGAATGCTCGCCCTCATAGGAGCAGATCCACACCTTCTTGACATAACCCTTGAAGGTCTCCGGGTGGGTGGCATCGACGTGGTAGACTTCCAGGGCGCTTTCCAGCGCCGCCTTCCAATTGGCGTTCCAGGGCAGAACGCCCTCGTCGATGCGGTCGGTGAACAGGTCCGACAAATGGTCGAGAACGGTGCCATAGGCCCCCAACTGCTCGTCCAGCCCCGGTCCGGCCGGCTCCAGCCGCACGAAGACGAAGCGGCCCCGCACCGCCACCTCGAAACGCCGCAGGGCGAGGCGCTTCTTCGCCGCGTCGTCCAGACCGAAATGCTCGCGGTTTCCGGGGATGCCGACCGGAACGCCGTCGCGGTTGAAGACCCAGCCGTGATAGGGACAGACCGGCTTGCCGTTGCCGCAGGGTCGCAGGTGGATCAGCGAATAGCGGTGCGTGCAGACATTGTGGTAGGCCCGCAGCTCGCCGTCGAAGTTCTGGACCAAAACCGAGGTGCCGGCGATGTCCGCGGTGATGAAGTCGTTGTCGTTGCGCAGGTCGTCCGTAAATCCAACGAACATCCAGCAGCGGCGGAAGACTCGCGCCGCCTCTTCGGCGTGATTGGCCTCGCCGGAGTAACGCTGGGGCGGGATCACCATGTCGGGCGGGAACGAAAGCTGGCTTTGCTGAACCCGGTCATCCATGGCTGATCCCATTTATCGGTTCGTTAATCATTCGACCCTAGCGTTCTTTCGGTTAATAGTCTCCGAATTCGCCCAAGTCCAGGATGGACGAAGGGGCGGTGGAGGGAGGGAGCAGCCGGTGAAGGCCATCATCGAGGGCGTGCGCATCGCGGGATTCCGGGCCGCCGTGCCGCCGCACCGCCATTCCTTCCTGGAGGACCATTCCCTCTTCACGGCGGAGGAGGCGGAAAAGCTGTTCGCCACCACCGGCGTGTACGAGCGGCGCATCGCCCCGCCGCACATCTGCGCGTCGGACATGTGCGTGGCGGCGGCGGAAGGGCTGCTCGCCCAGCTCGGCTGGGACCCGGCCAGCGTCGACGTTCTGGTCTTCGTGTCGCAGGACCCCGACTACAACGTTCCGGCGACCTCCTGCGTCATGCAGAAGCGGCTGGGGCTGGCGACGGGGGCGGCCTGCTTCGACGTCAATCTGGGTTGCTCCGGCCTCGTCTATGGGCTGTGGATGGCCGGGCGGCTGCTCGGCGGATCGACGGGCCGGCGGGCCATCGTGCTGTGCGGCGACACCAGCTCGCGCCACCTCGTGCCGGGCGACCGCTCCACCCTGCCGCTGTTCGGCGACGCGGGCGGGGCCGTGGCTCTGGAGGTCAGCCAGGGGGCCGCGCCGATCCACGTCGTCGTCGGCACCGACGGCGGCGGCGCCAAGAACATCTGGGTCAAGGCCGGCGGGCGCCGCAACTCGCTGGTGCCCGGACGCGAGCCCTGGCCGGCGGACAAGCAGGAACAGATGTTCACCGACTCGCGCCTGTCGCTGAACGGGGCGGAGGTCTTCGCCTTCACGCTGCGCGCCGTGCCGCCGCTGATCCGCGAGGCGCTGGAGTTCGCCGGCGTGGGGGTGGAGGACATCGACCTCTGCGTGATGCACCAGGCCAACGCCTTCATGCTGGAGCATCTGCGCAAGAAGACCAAGTTCCCGCCGGAAAAATTCCTCGTCGACATGCACGATTTTGGCAACACCAGCTCCGCCTCCATCCCGCTGGCGGTCAGCCACCGGCTGGGCGAAGCGCTGTCCACCGGCACACGCAAGATGCTGCTGGCCGGTTTCGGCGTCGGCTGGTCCTGGGGCGCCGTGGTCGCCGACGTCGGGCCGATCCCCGCCCCGGCGGTGCAGGAGATCCCCGACGACTTCCCTCTGCTGACCCCCTGAGCCGCCCGGCCATGCGCAACCCGCTCGACCTCACGGGACGGCGCCTGCTGGTGACCGGTGCCTCCGCCGACAGCGACATCGGACGCGAGATCTGCCGGGCGCTGACTGGGCTGGGCGCCGCCCTCACTCTGGTCGGTCGCCGCGCCGACGCGCTGGAGGCCACCCGCGCCCTGCTGGACGGGCCGGAGCGGCACAGCGTCGCCCCCTTCGACCTGACCGACCTCGACGCCATCCCCGGCTGGATGAAGGGGCTGGCGGAGGCGGGCGGTCCCTTCGCCGGACTGGTCCATTCCGCCTCGGAGCAGGGCTACTCGGTGCTGCGGCAGGTCAACCGGGCGCAGTTCGACCGCTATTTCACGCTGAACGTCGGGGCGTCGCTGATGCTGGCGCGCGGCTTCCACCAGAAGGGCGTCTTCGCACCGGGCGGCGGGTCGATCGTCTATGTCGGGTCGGTCGCCGGGCTGAAGGGCCAGAAGGGCCGCTCGCTCTACGCCGCGAGCAAGGCGGCGCTGGTCTCGGTGGCGCAATCGCTGGCGCTGGAACTGGCCGACAAGCGCATCCGCGTCAATGTGGTTGCCCCGGCGGTGGTGCTGGGCGCCAAGGCGGAGAAGCAGTTCGCCATGCTGCCGGCGGAGCAGAACGCCGCCCTGGCCGCCGCCCACCCGCTGGGCTACGGCACGCCGCAGGACGTGGCCGACGCGGTGGCCTATCTGCTGGCCGACAGCGGGCGCTGGGTGACCGGAACCGTTCTGCCGGTGGACGGCGGCTTCACCGCCGGGTGACGGCCTCCGCCAATGCCCGCGCAATGCGCAAGGCGCCTTGGCCATCGACGATCCCCGCCAGTTTGCCCGCCATGGTCCGCCGCCGCACCGGATCGGCCCAAAGCTCCAGCGCCGCGTCAGCGATCCGCTCCGCCGCGCCTTCGGTCTGTCCGGGCACCAGAGCGCACCAGCCCAACGCCTCCGACTGGCGGGCGGCTTCCAGTTGGTTGTCGGCGATGGTGACGAGGACGGCGGGCGTGCCGATGGCCGCCAGTTCGCCGGTCGTAGTGCCCGCCGCCGAGACGGCCAGCCCGGCCTGCGCCATCAGTTGCCCCATGCGCGGCGTGTCGTGGTGCAGCCGCACGCTGTCTTTGAAACGCGCTGTCACAGCCTCCACCGCCCCCGCGTCGCGCACCGCCCCGCCGATTGCCACATCCAGCCAGACGCCGGATGGCAGGCGGGGCGCGAGGCGTTCGATCACCGGAGCCGTCAGCCCCAGCGGATCGGAGCCGCCGAAGGTCACCAGCAGGCCGCGACGTTCCTCCACCGGCGGCTTGGGCGCCGCCGCGGCCTCCCGCACCTCCCGCCGCAACGGCGTGTGGGCGGGGCCGAGCAGCAGTTGGGCGTCCGGGTTGCCCTTACGGTAGGGCAGCGACGCGGCGTCCGGAGCGGCGTTGACGATCAGTCCGGCGTGGATGGGCTCCCCCGATCCGGCATCGTCGAAGGCCAGGATGGGCAGCCCCGCCCCGGCCAGTCCGGCCCGCCAGTCTTCCCCGAACCCGTAGCCATCCAGCACGACGGCGGCAGCGCCGGATTCCGCCGCGATGGCGCCGGTCGCGGCGAGGTCGGCGGCGCTGCCGGCGTCCGCGGCGATCCGGCGAACTGCGATTCCGGCCGCCCGAAGACGATCCTCCAAAGCCGGCGGCAGGCTCGCCGCGGCGAACAGCGCATCGCCGCCCATCTCCTGCACGGCCTCCGCCACGGCGAGGCAGCGCATGACATGGCCGGCCCCGATGGACGCCCCGGCGTCGGCGCGGAACAGCACCCTCATGCGCTGGCTCCCGGCGCTCAATGCAGGGTCGGCGCGTTCGGCCCGGTGGGGCGCAGCCGCGTGCGGGCCGAGGACAGACAGAAGGCGTGCCAGTAGAGCGCGACCAGGGCGCCCGGCAGGCTGTCCAGCTCATGCCCCGGCAAAGCGGTGATGTTCGCCGCGTGGGCCATGGCGGCGTTGGCGGCGTTGACGCTGTGCTGTGCCGCCGGGCCGATCAGCGCCAGCGTCTCCGCCAGCGCGCGGGTGTCGAGGCGCAGGGTCGCCGGGGCGACGGTCACCTGGGCGGTGCCGTCGCGCAGGCGCCCGATGGCGAGGTAGGCCTCCAGAAGGTCGGGCCGGTCCTCCGGGCGAATCACGGCGGCGACCACGCGGTTGCCGGTCAGCGGGCCGGTGCCGTCGAACTCGAACACCACGGCACGCTCCGTCTGCCGGGCTTCGGCAAGGGCGGCGGCGCGCTCCCCGGCGGAGACCTCGGCCAGCCGCATGGCCTCCTCGAACATCTCCGGCCGGCCGCCACCCTCGGCGTGGACGACCAGCGGCGCGTCCATCGTCGCGGCGATGGCCAGACGGCGCGCCATGATGTTCACCGCCTCCTCCGACGCATCCTCCGGAATCGTGTCCTGCAACAGCTCCGCGCCCTTGCGCAGCATCACCTCGGCGAAGCTGATGTCCGGGGTGGTGTCTGGGCTCATGGCACGCTCTCCGTCGATGGGGGTCGGCTCTTGTACGCCAGGGGCAGGCCCCGGCTCAATGATCGCCGCCGTCAATGATAACCGATCGCGCCCGTCACCTTGCCGCGGAAAACCCAATAGCTGTAGGCGGTGTAGATCAGGATCGTCGGGATCAGGAAGGCCATGCCGATCAGCAGGAAGACCTGCGTCTCCGGCGGGGCAGCCGCCTGCCAAACGGTGATGCCCGGCGGGATCAGGACCGGCCAGAGGCTGATCGCCAGCCCCAGATAGGACAGGGCGAACAGCCCCATGGCGAAGGCGAATGGCAGCACCTCCCGCCCCTCGTCCAGCGCCCGCCACAGGCCGAAGGCGAGGAAGCCGACCATCAGCGGTACCGGGGACAGCAGCAGGATGTTGGGAACCGAGAACCAGCGCGCGGCGATGGAGGCGTCGAGGAAGGGCGTCCACAGGCTGACCGCCGCGACCAGAACCAGCACCACGATGAGGAGCCGCCGCGCCACGCGGAAGCACCAGTCCTGCAGAATCCCGATCGTCCGCCAGATCAGCCAAGTGCTCCCCAGCAGCGCGTAGCCGGCGATCAGGGCCACGCCGCAGAACAGGCTGAAGGGGGTCAGCCAGTCCAGCATGGTCCCGGCAAAGTTCCGCCCCTCCACCTCGATCCCCTGGATGAAGGAGCCGAGAACCACCCCCTGCGCGAAGGTGGCGAGCAGCGAGCCCAGGAAGAAGGCCTTGTTCCACAAATGGCGGCTGCTCCGCGCCTTGAAGCGGAATTCGAAGGCGACGCCGCGGAAGATCAGCGCGATCAGCATCAGCAGGAGCGGCAGATACATGGCCGGCAGAACGACGGCATAGGCGATGGGAAAGGCCGCGAACAGCCCCGCCCCGCCAAGGATCAGCCACGTCTCGTTGAAGTCCCAGACCGGCGCCACCGAGTTCATCATGACATCCCGCGCCTCCTCGCTGGGGGCGAAGGGGTAGAGAATGCCGATGCCGAGGTCGAAGCCGTCCATCAGCACATACATGAAGACGGCGAAACCGACGATGGCGACCCAGGCGAGGGTCAGCAGGCTGCCTTCCATGGACGTCACTCCGCGGGTTCGATGGATTCGCCGGGCACCGACAGGGGCCGCTTCGGCTGGTGGCCCTGCGCCACCGCCGGGAGCTCCAGATCCTCGTCGTTCAGCCGCGCCGGACCGATGGTCAGCAACCGGAACAGGTAATAGGTCCCGGCCCCGTAGATGATCGCGTAGACCACCATGAAGACAATCAGCGAGGTCAGCACCGCCCCGCCGGTCAGGGCCGGGGTCACCGCGTCGGCCGTGCGGATCATCCCGTAGACCGCCCAGGGCTGGCGCCCGATCTCGGTGGTGAACCAGCCGGCCAGGATGGCGATGAAGCCCAGCGGCATGCAGCCGACCAGAACCTTGTGGAACCAGTTCGGGCTGTAGAGCCTCCCGCGCATCCGCTGCACCAGATGGATCAGCGCCACCGTCAGCATGACCATGCCGATCCCCACCATGATGCGGAAGGTCCAGAACAGGATCTCCGGGTTGGGCCGATCCGCCACCGGGAAGTTCTTCAGGCCGGGAACCACGCCGTCCCACTCGTGGGTCAGGATCAGGCTGGACAGGGCGGGAATGGCGATCTCCGCGTGGTTGGTCTCCGCCTCGTTGTCGGGGATGGCGAACAGGATCAGCGGCGCCCGCGCCCCACCCTCCCAATGGCCTTCCATGGCGGCGATCTTGGCCGGTTGGTGCTCCAGCGTGTTCAGCCCGTGCAGGTCGCCGAGGAAGATCTGCAAGGGCGCCAGGACGGTGATGAGCGCCAGCGACATGCTGAGGCCGACCCGCGCGTGCTCCAGGAATCGGTTGCGCAGCAGGTAGAAGGCGCTGATTCCCGCCACCACGAATCCGGTGGTCAGGAACATCGCCGTCAGCATGTGGGCGAGCCGGTAGGGGAAGGAGGGGTTGAAGACCACCGCCCACCAGTCGGTGACGAAGAACCGCCCGTCGCGCAGCTCCGCCCCCGCCGGGGTGTGCATCCAGCTGTTCGCCGACAGAATCCAGAAGGAGGACAGCACCGTACCCGTCGCCACCAGCACCGCCGCCAGAAAATGGATTCCCCGCGGCACGCGGTCCCGCCCGAACAGCAGGATTCCGAGGAAAGCGGCCTCCAGGAAGAAGGCGGTCACCACCTCGTACTGGATCAGCGGCCCCAGCACGTTGCCGACGATGTCGGACCAGCGGCTCCAGTTCGTGCCGAACTGGTAGGTCATCACGATTCCCGACACCACGCCCATGCCGAAGGAGATGGCGAAGATGCGTGTCCAGAATTCCGACAGGCTGCGGTACAGCGCCTTGCCGGTGATCAGCCACCGCGCTTCCAGAACCGCGATCCAGCAGGCCAGTCCGACCGTAAAAGAGGGAAAAAGAATGTGAAAAGAAATCACGAAAGCGAACTGGATTCGTGACAGAAGCAGCGGATCGAGGTCCATGGCCGCGGCCCTCCATTGGCGGTCGCCGGGCCGATTCCAGCCGGCCCGCCCCGATCCCAAACGCGGCCCATTCCGGGGAGTTCCCATTTTCCGGCTGCGGATACTTTCTTTCCCCCCACCCCTTGAACCGCGGCTGCGACCTCTTATTTCTAAGCTCTTGCCGACATCCACACATTCACGGCCGGCCCTGGGCCACAGCCGATCCCACCCCGCTCCGATGGCCCCGCCGGCCAGCCGGGCCGGGGGGCATCGGTCCATTGCAGGGTGTTTCCCGAGGATGCCGGAATCAGGAGAAGCTCTTTGACGGAACTGGCAGTTTCTGGCGAACCCCTCACCCTCTTTCTAAAAGAAACCCGCAAGTACGACTATCTCACCCCCGAGCAGGAACGCGACTTCGCCATCCGCTGGCGGGAGCGGCAGGACCGCCGCGCCCTCGACAAGCTGATCGGCAGCCACCTCCGGCTCGTCTTCAAAATGGCCCGCGGCTATCAGGGTTACGGTCTGCCGCTGTCCGACCTGATCGCCGAGGGCAACGTCGGCGTCATGCAGGCGGCGCAGAAGTTCGACCCCGACAAGGGGTTCCGTTTCGCCACCTACGCCTCCTGGTGGATCCGGGCGGCGATCCAGGAATACGTGCTGCACAACTGGTCGCTGGTGAAGATCGGCACCACGGCTGCCCAGAAGAAGCTGTTCTTCAGCCTGCGCCGCCTGAAGGCCCAGCTGCAGGACGCCGAGAACGGCACTTTCGGCGGCGACCTGTCTCCGGAAGCGGTGGAGAGCATCGCGACGACGCTGGACGTCTCCCAGGCCGACGTCGTCGAGATGAACCGCCGGCTGGGCACCGACCGCTCGCTGAACGCCACCCTGGCCGAGGATGGCGACAGCGAATGGCTGGACCTTCTGGCCGACGAGGGTCCCGACCAGGAAGCGATCCTGGCCGGCGCGCAGGAGCGCAAGCGCCGCCAGCAGTTCCTCAAGCTGGGGCTGGGCGTTCTCGACGACCGCGAGCGGCAGATCCTGGTGGCCCGCCGCCTGCGCGACGAGCCGCTGACCCTGGAAGAGCTGAGCCAGCACTTCCACGTCTCGCGCGAGCGTGTGCGCCAGTTGGAGGTGCGTGCCTTCGAGAAGGTCCAGAAGGCGGTGATGGCACAGGCCCGGCAGGTTCCGGGCACCACGAGCAAGGCGCTGCTGCCGGTGTGATAAAAGACCCTCTCCCGTCCCGGGAGAGGGTCTTTTATCAAGGCGCGACGAAGCGCGGCGGTTCCGGCAGCGCGGAGGACCGCCGCCGCGCGCCGCGCAACGCGTGTTCCACCGTCGCGACCTGCTCCTCCATCGAAATCAGGATCTGCGACGTGACCTCCAACGCCCGATCCTCGTAGACCCAGCCGTCCGGATGGCGGTCGCTCCAGGCGGCGACCGTTCGGTCGCGCTCGCGCAGCAGATTGATGATTTGCGGCCGGAACAGCCGAATCATCGCGGTGATCCAGCGGTTCGCCGGCCAGGACGGGCGAGCGTGATCGACGGTGAAGCTGTCGAGCATGCGGATCACGTCGTCGGCCCCATACCACGTCTCCCCCGTCACCCAGCGGTTCGTCGTGAACAGGCGCACCGGCTGCCCCGCCACGTCCATGGCGATCCCCACCAGATGGGACAGCGCGTCGTTGGGATTGTCCGGCGCCTCGTAATCCCGCAGCGGCATCGGCTCCATGCCCGGCGGCATGCCCAGCGGGCGCAGGAAGGTGTGGAAGTGCCCGTGCTCCCCATCGGGCCGCTCGTCCTCGGGGTGGCAGTGGTAATAATATTGCGCATGATACTCGGCGTCATAGACGTCGCCCGGCGGGTAGTGGCGCCATTCGTAGAGCGTGCCGTGCCCGCGCAGCAGCTCCCCCACCACCGTGTCGCCGGTCTTGGCGAGGACGCGCTGGCACAGCCGGACCTCCCGCGCGGCCTCCGACATCGCCTGCAACTCGTCGCGCGAAAGCTCCGAAAGCTCCATCATCGGATGCTCTGCCCCGTCAGCCCCTGCCCTTCCTGGATCCCTATTACGTATGAGGCTTTGGACGCATAGCAAGCGCTTTCCTTAACGGGCGCCCGCCGCACCGGCACGGCCGGCCTCCGCGCGGAACACCGCCTCGCCCCGCCGCAGCGTCCAATCCACCAGCGCGCCTTCCACCTGACCCAGCGCCGTGTTGAAGGCGGCGATCACGTCGCTGAAATCCGACCCGCGCACCGGGACCACGGCGTCGAAGGTCTCGCCCGCCTCGATGGTCCGGTTGGGCATGGCGACCAGCTTGGCCGACAGCCGCACCCGCACCCGGTCCGGCACCGCGGCGCTGGGATTGGTGAACTCCGCCTGGAAATCGCGCAGTTCCGTCTTCAGCAGGAAATCCGACCGCAGCCCTGCGGAATCCCGCCCGACCGAGACGATCCGCCGGCTGTCCTCGAAGGACTGGACGATCAGCCCCTGCACCATGTTCGGCGCCCGGTCGGCCCAGGACACCCCGGCGAAGTAGTCGAGCGCGGTGGCGGAGCGGGTGACCGCGATGCGTGGCGTGTCGATCCCGGCGCTGGCCGCCGGAGGCTCCACCAGCAGTTGCCAGCGCACTGGTGGCAGCCCGGACTCCGCCACGGTTCCCGGCGTCAGCGTGTAGAGGCTGGGCGCGGTGGGGTTCAGCGCCGCGCAACCGCTCATCAGGCCGGCCGCCAGCAGCGCCGTTCCCATCGCCTTCCTAAAACGGCTCGTCACCAAACGGCTCGTCATCGTCCACGCACCTCCACGCCCTGGCGGGTTCCGCCGAACAGGAAGTTCGACGGGTCGTTCTCGATCCGCGTCACGACGCGGGACAACTGCCCCGACAGGTCGCGCAATTGCGAGATCAGCAAGGTCAGTTCATACAGCCCGCCGCCGGTGAAGTCGCGGATCGCCCCGCGGTTCTCCCCGATCATCGCGTTCAATTGGTTGGCGGTCTTGTTCAGCGATCCGGCCAGGGTGTGCAGATCGCCGGTCACCGTCTTCATGCCGCCTTCCACCGCGGCCAGCGTGCGCTGCGCCTGGTCCATGGTTTCGCCGATCTGCGGTCCGACCGTCTCGAAGCCCTGGAGCGTCCGGTTGGCCTGGGCGAGCGTCTTGTCCAGCCCCTGGCTGGCGCGGGCCAGCTCGCCGGTCAGGTCGCGGGTGTTCGCCAGGATCTCGGCGATGGCCGCCTGGTTCTGCGGGGTCAGCAGGTCCGCCACCCGGTTGGTCAGGTCGAGCGCGCGGTTCAGAAGCTGCGGGGCGGCGTCGACGAACACCGTCAGCGATGACGGGCGCGATGGGATGACCGGGATGCCGCCGTCATGCGCCGTGCGCAGAAGCTCGCTCATCTCCGTGCCGCCGGAAATCTGGACATAGGCGCCGCCGGTGATGCCCTGGACCTCCAGCGAGGCGATGGAGTCGGTCTTGATCGGCGTGCCTTCCTGCACCTCGATCCGCACGCGCACGCGGCTGACGTCGTTGGGGTCCAGGCGTATGTCGGTTGCCGTGCCCACGGGAATGCCGCGGTAGCGCACCGGGCTGCCCTCCTGAAGGCCGGTCACCGAGCCGGTGAAATAGATGTAATAGGGCTGGCGCGTCTCCTCCAACTGGATCTTGGCGACCCAGACCGTGAAGACGAAGAGGCCGGCGAGCAAGGCCAACACGAAGCTGCCCACGAGGATGTAGCTGGTGCGGGTTTCCATGGCGTCCGGTCAGCTTTCTGCATGGCGCGCGGCGCGGCCGCGCGGTCCGTGGAAATAGTCGTGAATCCAGGGGTGCGGGTCGCGGAGATGCTCCTCCAGCGTGCCCACGCGAATCTTCTTGTCCACCAGCACGGCGATGCGGTCGCAGATCGAGGTCAGGCTGTCCAGATCGTGGGTGACCATGAAGACGGTCAGACCCAGGCTGCGCTGAAGGTTGCGGATGAGCTGGTCGAAGGCGGCGGCGCCGATGGGGTCCAGACCGGCGGTCGGCTCGTCCAGGAACAGGATGTCTGGGTCGAGCGCCAGCGCGCGGGCCAGCCCGGCGCGCTTGATCATGCCGCCCGACAGCTCCGACGGGAACTTCGCCCCGGCGTTGGGGGGCAGACCGGACATGGCGATCTTCACCCGCGCGATCTCCGCCGCCAGCGTTGCGGAGAGGTCGGTGTGCTCGCGCAAGGGGACCATGACGTTCTGCGCCACGGTCATCGAGCTGAACAGCGCGCCGTTCTGGAACAGCACGCCGGTGCGCGCCTGGAGCGCCACCCGCTCCGCCTCCGGCAGGTCGGTGGTGTCGCGGCCCAGCAGCTCGATCCGGCCGTCCGCCGGACGGATCAGGCCGAGGATCTCCTTGAGCAGGACCGACTTGCCGGTGCCGGAGCCGCCGACCACGCCCAGCACCTCGCCCCGCCGCACGTCGAGGTCGAGCCCGTCATGGACCACTTGCGGGCCGAAGCGCGTGACCAGCCCGCGCACGCGGATCACCGCGTCCTGCGCATCCGGTTGCTTGTCGTCAAACGGCGCCACGGTCCCTCACAGCCTGAGGAAGGAGAACAGGACGGAGAAGACCGCGTCCAGGACGATCACCAGGAAGATGGACTCCACCACCGACTTGGTGGTCAGCGTGCCCACGCTCTCGGCGCTGCCGGAGACCTTCAGCCCCTCGTAACAGCCGACCATGGCGATCACCAGGGCGAAGACCGGCGCCTTCACCAGTCCAACCAGGAAATGCGGCAGCGTGACGGCGCCGTGAAGCTGGCGGATGAACTGCCCGAAGGTGATGTCCAGCGTCGCGTAGCTCATCACGGCACCGCCGAACAGCCCCATGATGTCGGCGTAGAAGGCCAGCAGCGGCAGGGTGATCATCAGGGCCAGCGCGCGCGGCACCACCAGAAGCTCCACCACGTCCAGCCCAAGCGTGCTGATGGCGTCAACCTCCTGGTTCACCTTCATGGTGCCGATCTGCGCGGTGAAGGCGGAGCCGGAGCGCCCCGCCACGATGATGGCGGTCATCAGGATGCCGATCTCGCGCAGGATCGACACGCCCAGCAGATTGACCACGAACAGCTCCGCCCCGAAGCGGCGGAGCTGGTCCGCCCCCTGGAAGGCCAGCACCACGCCGATCAGGAAGGACAGCAGCCCGAGGATCGGCAGGGCGTTCAGCCCGGTCTGCTCGATGTGGAACATCACCGAGCGGAAGCGCAGCCGCCGCGGATTGACGATCAGCCGCCCGAAGGTGATCGCGATGAGGCCGAGGAAGGACAGCAGGTCCCGCCCCTCGCGCAGCCCGTCCACGGCGGTGCGACCGGTGCGCTCCAGCATGTCGAGGATCGGGTGGTGCGTCTGCGCCCGCTCGACCGGCGGGGGTCCGACCTCGCGCACCGCGTCGAACAGGGCGGCGTGCTCCGGGCGGATGGCGGTCAGATCGACGCCGTGGCCCGCCGCCTTCAGCCGGTCGGACAGGGCGGACAGCAGATAGGCGCCCACCGTGTCCATGGCATCCAGCCGCGACAGGTCGAGGCTGACCGCCCCGCCGCCGTCCAGCGCGAAGCGGTCGAGCGTGCCCGAGAGCCCGCCCGCGGCCTTCAAATCCCAATGGCCGAGAGCCGTCAGCCGCCATTCACCGTCGCCGGCGCGCGACGATTCCAACCACGCCCTTTCGCGCGCCATGCCCCGTCCTGCCCTTCCCTTCCGGTGCCGCCCTGTGGCGATGCTCATGCTTGTGAAGAGGAACTTGGCCGCAAGCCCCCCCGATGGTCAACCTCAAGCCGGGGAAAAACAGCCGCACAGCGGTGGTTTGCACGCGGACCGCCGCCCCGATAGTATGGCGCCGCCGTTGCACAGGAACCTTTTCACCATGCCGAACCCCATCGACCTGAAGAACCACATCCGCGGCATCGCCGACTTCCCCAAGCCCGGCATCCTCTTCTACGACATCTCCCCGCTGCTGGCTCACGCCGAGGCATGGAAGGAAGCGGTGGACCAACTCGCCGAAGCGCTGCGCCCGCACAAGCCGGAACTGCTGGTGGGAATCGAGTCCCGCGGCTTCCTGATCGCCGCCCCGCTGGCCCTGGCGCTCGGCACCGGCTTCATCATGGTGCGCAAGCACGGCAAGCTGCCCGGCGACAAGGTCGCCCATTCCTATGACCTGGAATACGGCACCGACACCATCGAGGTTCAGGCCGACGCCGTGAAACCCGGCCAGCGCCTGGTCGTCCTGGACGATCTGCTGGCGACCGGCGGCACCATGGCCGCGGCGATCAGCCTGCTGCGCCGCGTCGGCGCCGACGTCCGCGCCGCCGCCTTCCTGGTCGAGCTGACCTTCCTCAACGGCCGCGACAAGCTGGACGTGCCCAGCGTCTCGCTGATGAGCTACGATTCGTAAAAGCGCCTTCCGGAAATGCGTCTGCCTATCCTTTGTGCGGATGTTGCGCGATACAGTTCCTTCTCCCCTCTGGGGAGAAGGTCAGGATGAGGGGGCGCCGAAGGCGGCCTCCGTCGCGAGGCAAGGGTATTTCTCCGCCCTACCGGGCGTAAATCCCCCTCACCCAGCCCTCTCCCCAGGGGGGAGAGGGTTTGGACCGGTCATGGCACAGCGCTTGCTAGAGTTGCCGGTCACAGTTGCTCGGCAGGGCGCCCCATGACCCATATGGCCCCGGTGATTCTCGAACAGCCGCCCCTCCTGGCCGTCCGGCCTCCCGAAACCGTTTCCATGCGGACGCGCGACGGCGTGCGGCTGGACGCCGACCTCTACCGCCCCGACGGGGTCGGCCCCTGGCCGGTCCTGCTGTTGCGTCTGGCCTGCGGGCGGCGCACGGCGATGACCAGCCATTACGCGCACCCGCGCTGGTACGCCGCCCGCGGCTATGTCGTCGTGGTGCAGGACGTGCGCGGGCGCGGCACGTCGGAAGGCCGCTTCCGCCCCTTCGAGGCGGAGCGCGAGGACGGCGCCGACGCGGTGGCCTGGGCGGCCTCCCTGCCCGGCTCCAACGGCACAGTCGGCATGTATGGCAGCGGCTACGCCGGGATGGCGCAGCTTCTGGCCTTGGCCGAGCGGCCCGCCGCTCTGCGCGCCGTGGTTCCGGCACTGGCCGGTTGGGACGTGTTCACCGACTGGGCGACGGAGGGCGGCGCTTTCCGGCTGGCCGATGCGATGGGCTGGGCGCTGCGCTGCGCGGCGGAGTCCGCCCGCCGGTTGGAGGATGGCGCGGCCTATCGCGCGCTCCTGGAGGCGATCCGCAGCCTGCCGTTGGACGACGAGATCCCCTCCCGCCCGCGGGTGTTGCGGGACTACGCGCGCCACTGCCATTACGACGACTGGCTGACAACGCCCGGCCCTGGCGGAAGCTGGGACGAACTGTCCCCCCGCCACGCGCTGTCCGACGGCGGGGTCGGAGAGGTGTCCATCCTGCAGATCGGCGGCTGGTACGACCCGCGCCTGACCGGCACGCTGGCGGCGCACGAGGCCCTGTCCGCCGGCAGCGACGGCACCGTCCGCCTGCTGGTCGGCCCCTGGGACCGCCATGGGGTGACGACCCATGCCGGCATGGACGGCCGGGCGCCATCCGACGTGCCATCCTTCGACGCCCTGCAACTCGGCTGGTTCGAGCGCTTCCTGAAAGGCGAGATGACCGGCGCGGAGCGCGGCGGGCCGATCCGTCTGTTCGACGTTCTGGAACGCCGCTGGCGCGACCTGCCGGCCCTGCCGCCCGCCACGCAGCCGCTGCACCTGTCCAGCGCCGGCCTCGCCGCGCGGCGCGGCGGCGCCCTGCGCGACGATGCCCCGGACGAAGCGTTCCTCGACGTGCTGGTCCACGATCCGCGTGATCCGGTGCCCACCGTGGGCGGTCACGCCGTGCCCGACGCCGGCCCACGCGACCGCGCCGCCGTCGACGCCCGCCCCGACGTGGCGGTCTACGACACCGCGCCGCTCACGGCGCCGCTGACGCTGTCCGGCCTCGCCGCTTTGGAAATCTGGGTGGAGGCGGACGCCTCGTCCTTCGACGTCAGCGCCGTCCTGTCCGCCGTGCTGCCCGACGGGCGCGTCCTGCCGCTCAGCCAGGGTCACGCGCGGGTCGAACCGGGCGGCGAGCAGCGTCCTATGCCGGTGGCCCTGCGCGCGCTCTGCGCGACCCTGCCCGCCGGAAGCGCGCTGCGCCTCAGCCTCGCCGGGTCCTGCTTCCCGGCCTATCCCGTCAACCCGGGGACCGGGGCGGAGCCGGGCGAAACCCGGCTGGTGGACGCGCAGCCGATCACCCTGCTCATCCACGGCGGCGGCGCCCGCCCGTCGCGCCTGCTGCTGCCGCTCCGAGACTGACCGTCGGCCCCTTCAGGGGAGTCGGCCATAGCCTTCATCCCGGTCATCGCCGAAGCCGTGCTCATCCTCGTCGGCCGGCTCGAAATCGCGAAGGGCGCGGGCGGCGCTGCGCAGGCACAGGTTCAGGCTGCGGTCGAGCAGGCGCATCATCAGGTCGCGGAACGGCGTCTTGTCGCCCAGCGACCAGGCGCGTTCCACCATCGCGGCGTACATCTCGCGATCCTCGTCCGTGATCACCACCGGCGGGAAACCTGCGCGGTTCAGGATCAGGTTGCACAGCAGAAGCGCGGTCGCGGCGTTGCCCTGGAAGAAGGGACGGACGCTCATCAGCCGATGATGGGCCTCGAAGGCGGCCTCCGGCCCCGCTTCCGTCCGGCGCAGCCAGCCTGACAGCGCCGACATCGACACCCGCACCTTCGCCGGATCGGGGGAGGCCCCGGCGTCATCCTTCAGCGCGCCGTCCCGGTAACGCCCGGCGTTCGTGTCGATTCCCTGATAGAGCACGCCATGGAAGGCCGCGATGGTGCGCTCCGTCACCACCCCGCCGCCCTGGAAGGACAGGCGGGCCATCAGTTCGAGCGCGGCGCGGTGGTTGAGCGCGAGGCGCTGCGGCTCGGCCGGACGGCTGCGCAGCACCGCGCCGCGGTCCAGCACCATGCGGATGTCGTCCGGGGACAGTTCCCCCCCCTCGACGAGAAGGCAGGCGGTGGTCAGGCCGCGTTCGAAGCGGTCGGCCAGATCGCGGACCACCGTCAACGGCATCGGTCGGGCGTCGTCCAGAACCCGCTTCTTTTCCAGAATATCGTCCAGCAGCGCCATCGTCCCGAACTCCGCAGATCCCGTGCATTTTCATAATGCCTGTACGGCGCGCGGGGAAGCACATCCTTTGCCGGCCCACAAGCTCAACAGGGTGCGGCGCAACCTCCGGCCTGCGGTTTTTTGCCGCTTGTGCCGCCGCGGTTGCCGGTTTTAACATCGCAATACAAGATTTCCGCCCGCCTATACTCGGCTGACCCGGCCCTCTGGAAGGATTGATCCGATGCAACATGTTGCCTGGGATAAATCGATGAGCGTCGGCGTCGAAGTTCTCGACGACGACCACCGAAAATTGCTCGACATGTTCAACCGGCTGCTGAAGGCCGGCATCGCGGAGAAGGACCGCTCCAGCCTATCCGGGCTGCTGGGGGGCTTGCAGGAGTACACGACCGTGCATTTCGCGCGGGAAGAGGCGCTGATGGAGCGGCAGGGCTATCCCGGCCTCGACGCCCACCGGGCCGCGCACCGCTATTTCATCGACGAGGTCCACAAGCTGACTCTGGACGATGACGACAGCAACGAGATGATGCTGCGCATCGACCTGATTCTGCTCCTGAAAGAATGGTTCATCGAACACATCCAGTCGGTGGACAAGCAGTACAGCCCCTTCATGGCCGAAGACGCCGGCAGCAGCACCGCCCATTGAGCGCATGCGCGAAAGCCCCCGCACCGGGTGGAGCGGGGGCGTTTCGTCAGCGTCTCGGAGGCCGGCACCCGATCAGAAGGCCATATCAGAAGGCCATGGTGCCGCCCAGCTCGCGAAGACGCAGATTGTTCTGAACGTGACGGACGCCGGAGGTGGCGTCGGCCAAGTCCTCGGCCCGGCGCTTCGCCATACGGTCGTCCACCGTGCCGTCCAACGTGACCTCGCCACCCGACACGGACACCGCGATGTCGGTGGCGTCGAGATAGGGGTCCTCGGTCAGCCGGTCGTTCAGATCGTCGCGGATCCGTTCGTCCGACCGGGTGTAGCCCCGTGGGCCGCGGCCGCGGAACTGGGCGCGCCGCTCGTCCTCCTCGCGACGGCGTTCGGCATCGTCGTTGCCGAACCAGGAGGCGACCTCGTCACCGGCCTGCTCCCAAAAGTTGCGCTCCCGCGCCATGCCGATGGGCTCGTCGCGATGGCGCTCCCCCCGCATCCGGTCATCCCGCATACGGCCATCCCACGTGCGGTCGTCGCGATGCCATCCGCGCTCGGCATGGCCCCAGTCGCTGCCCCAGCGGCGGGCGGGATCGCGTCCGCCGGAACCGCCGCTTTCGTAGTCACTCCGGGGATAACCGCCTGCGCCGTAGGCTCCGCGCCCAAATTCGTTGCGGTCGCGGACGTCGCGGCGGTCGTCCTCGTCCACATTGCGGGCCTCGTCCTTCCACCGGTTCTCGTGCTGAGTCATCGTGCCAGACTCCCGTTCGCCGTTGACCGCCGCCCATCCGGACGGCCCTTTTGCAACAGGACGGCGCCGGGCTGCGTTCCCCTTTCGGCGCATCGCCGGAGTGTCCGCACAATCTGGCACGCGGATTGCTGCGCTGCACACAGTCATCCACGCAGCCTTGGCCCCGGTCCCCCTTCGGACCGGGGCTTTTTTTCAGGAGACGGGTTACGCCGCGTTGACCCAGCGGCGGATCGGGCTGCGCGACAGGGCGGAATTGCTGTAGGCCGCCCGGTGCGTGATTTCCGCACCCACCCAGTCGGGAAGCGGAACGACTTGGTCGGCATGGGACAGTTCGACTTCGGCGATCACCAGACCGGCGTTCTCGCCACCGAACACGTCGACTTCCCAGCAGAGACCATGATGGCGGATAAGGTAACGGGTCTTCTCGATCAGGCCGCCCCGGCAACTGTGGCGCAGCAGACCCAGGGCGAGGTCGAGGGAAAGCGGATGTTCCACCTCCTCGCGACACAGGCCGCGGCGGGGGCCTTTGACGGTCAGCGTGGCGTCCGGCCCCGCCACCCGGACCCGCACCGTACGAACGTCGTCGGAGGGCAGATAACCCTGGACGATGGACAGGCCGTTTCGGCACAGGGGACGGATGTCCCTCCGGACCAGAAAGCGCCGTTCGATCTCAACCGCCATGATATCCGCCTTTCGGCATATCGGACACCGCTGAGGATAATCGCCCGCCACGCTGCGGTGCAATCATGCCTCATACGCATGAAGTCCATTCCTGCGTTGCGGTATTACCATTTGGACACGTCATCGAACAAGCGCCCACGACGCAATGCCCGACGCTCCGTGGTGGGAGCGGCCACCCGTTCTGGGGTAGCATGCCGCCATGGCACAAGACTTCGCACCCTGGCTGATCCTGTTCGCCGTCTACGGCGCGCCCCTCCTCCATGTGATGCTGTCACGGCGCGGCGGTCCATGGCGTCCCCCGCCCGGCACGCGCTGCCCGTTCGGCCCGCGGGCCGGCTGGGTGGTGATGGTGCTGATTCTGGGGCCGATCGGCTGGCTGATGTTCGTCATGCGCAACGGGCGCCGTTCCCGTCCCGGCCGCAGCCCCGGAGCGTGACGCCCCAGGGCCGGTGGCGGAACGGGAACGGCGCCCGCGCGTTGGGTTGCCCGGACGGGTTGCCCGTCAGATGCGGCCCATCAGCAGCAACACGATCAGGATCAGAAGCAGCACGCCGAGGATACCGCTGGGACCATAGCCCCAACTGCGGCTGTGCGGCCACGCCGGAACTGCGCCGATTAGAACGAGAATCAAAATGATGAGCAGAATGGTGCCGATGCTCATGGCGTCCTCCCAAATGTGGAGCTTTCGCTGACAAGAACGCGAGCTTGGCCGGGCGGTTCCTGCTTCACGCCTGTTCTTTAGCGCCCGCCATCTCCATTCGGGGCAGAGACGCCCTACCCTTCCGGCTTTTCTTCAAAGCCCACGTCCACCGGCCTTCCCCGGCTCAGAAAGGCGGTCCGGCGCGGCGACTCGGGCGCTCCCACACCTTCGCCAGCAGCGACAGCTTGCTCCGCCCCGGCAGCCGTTCGTCCGACAGCGCTTCCAGGAAGTCGGCCAGACGCTTGGAGCGCATCACGCTGAAGGCGATCAGACCGACCGTCGCCAGCAGGACGAACAGGAAGAACAGAACGCGCGCCGGCAGCGGATCGTCGGCCATGGCGAGCAGGTTCATGCCGAGAAAGCCGGTGACCAGCGTCCCGATGGTGCTGACCACCGTCACCACGGTCAGCCGCAGCACCGTGTTGGCCTGCCGTCGCAGTCCGTCGCTGTCCAAATAGTCGCTCATGTCCTGAACCTCGTCCCGCACCTCGGCGTAGAGGCGGTCGGTGCCGAGATGCCCGGCCCACAGGCGGAACAGGTCGCGCAGCGGCCCCTGGATCGACAGCTCATGGAACCAGTAGCGGTGGGTGAAGCGCAGGAAGATCTCGAACATCTGCCGGATGTCCCGCTTGAACCGCTTCACCGACTCCACGGTGCCGATGTCGAGTTGGCTGACCGCCAGCACCAGCCGGTCGGACAGCATCACCAGCGCCGCCCGGTGGAAATGCACGACCAGCCCCAGCAGGAAATATTGGTGGCGGAACTGGCCGAGCAGCCCGGTTTCCGCATCGGTGAAGAAGGCGTCGCGTTCCGACCCCACCAGGACCAGCGAATGGCCGCAGCACAGGATGCGGCTGCGCGTCCAGGCGCCGGGCGCCCTTGGGTCCCAGTAGCGGTCGTAGCAGTAGCGCTGTTCGAACCCCTCCAGGAAGGCCGGGGCGAAGGGCATCACCTCGCCAGGTCCCGATCCAGGGGAGGTGGCGAAGCCCAGCCGCACCCAGTCCGCCCGCTCCAGCCGTTCCGGCTCGTCCAGCGACAGATAAGCCATGGCCGGCATCCGCTGATATTCGAGCTGGCGGTAACGCAGCAGCCCGGTCTCCTCCGAATGATGATGGACCAGGGGGCGCAGAAGAAACGACCAGTGGGCGGCGATGCGCGGCGCCCGGTGGCGGCACACGAAGGACAGGTAATCGGCCTTCCGCTCATAGTCGGAGACGGCGAGCAGGGCGCCGTCGGCGCCGATCCATTCGACGCGGTGCGGGCATTGTGCGGCGCTGCCGTCCGACTCCCAGGCGGGTGGATAGGTGCGGCCCAGCCGGAACAGCGTGTCCTGCACGCGGTCCAGAGGCAGGTCCTCGCCGAACATCTCCACGACGAGGATCGCGACATCGACGTCGTGGAAGAAATGCAGATCGACATGGGCGATGGCGAAGCGCAGCGGCGCCTGCCCCCGCCGCAGGGTGACCGTCAGCGCCGCCACGTCGCGCCGCCGGAAGACGCGGATCGGAGAACCGCCATAGCCGGGCCGATGGTCGCGCGATTCCCCCTCGCCATAGAGGAAACGCTGCACATAGGGCAGAAAGGACACGAACTCGCTGTAATGGCGCTCGCTGAATTCGGCGGGATCCTGGGTGAACTCGTCCGCCACCTCCTGCCAGGGGCAGTCCGGCCCGCCAAGCCATTCCCAATGGTTCTGGATCTGCGCACCCGCCTTCAGCGGCATCAACTGCACCGGCCACAGCAGGATTTCGCGAAACCGGCGCACGCGGATCGGGCTCTCGTCCATGGCGACCCTCCCCCTTGTCCTTCTTTTCCCACATCCTAGCAGAGTCCGGACCGGCGAAAACGCGGCACCAAAGTGGGATTGCCGGGCATTCGCACCATCCCATCGAACCGGACCATTAACCAGGACGAAAGCCCGGCCCTGCTAACGTCCCCCGTTCAGACCATGCGCCGGAGGAGGATTCATTTGCCGATGACGCGCCGGATCGGGCTGTTCCTGTTGATGGCCGCACTGGGAACGGCCACGTCCGCCCTGGCCGTGGAGGCCCCTGTCTCCAACACTGTCTCCGACACCGTCTGTGCCGGCGAGGGCGCCGGGCGGCGCTGCACCGTGTCCGCCGTCCAGCCTTTCCCCGACAACCGGGGCGGCCTCGGCGAGCTGAGCATCAGCGCGGTGCGCGACGCGGCCTGCACCTCTCTCTACATCATGTTCGACGAGCCCATCGCCCTCGCCCGCCCCGTCACGCTGACGGTGGACGGCGCCCCGCCGCAGCGCTTCTACACGCCGCGGCAGCTTTCCGAGCTTGCCGATGCGCTCGATGAAGCAAGCCAGCCCGACACGGCGTTGGAAGCCGGGCCGCCGGAATTCACCCGCTTCCTGAGCCAGGTGGCCAAGGGCGCCATCGCCGACGACGACGCCGGGGCGGAGATGCTGAGGCGCTTCGCCGCGATCAAGGAGCCGCGGCGCATCGGCCTGACCTGCGGCCCGATGGAGCGGCTGATGCCGCTGATCCGCTCGGACCGCCCGCTGCGGCTGGAGTTTCAAAAGCAGGCCGACAGCGCGACGCAAGTCTATCATTGGCCGCGGCTCGACCGGCGAACCGTGGAGTTCCGGCTGGGCAGCCTGCTGGAAGCGCTGGACCGGGCCATGCCTGATTCCTGACCGCGCCATTCGAATTAACCATTCAGGCCTCTTGACCGCACCCACTCTTTGCCGTCCGACTCGCCCCATGAGGATGAATTCGGTCAAGGCGGTCCGGGCAAGCGGCTGTCCGACTTGAGAGCGCGCACCGTCATCCCCATCCTGTCAAGGCAGGACCCACCCATCGAAGACGGAGGAGAGCGGAGCGTGTTCGGCTTTGCGCGCAAACTGTGGTCGGACCCGGAGCCCGTCGCGAGCCATGTGCCGCGGGGCATGCGCGTCTACGCGGTGGGCGACATCCACGGACGCCTGGATCTGCTAGACCAGTTGCTGGTGCAGATCGACCGCGACGCGGCGAGCGGCGCCGACCTCGTCAAATATCTGGTTTTTCTCGGCGACTATGTGGACCGCGGTCCGGACTCCGCGATGGTCATCGAACGGCTGTGCCGCGAGCCCCTGCCCGGCTTCGGCGCCATCCACCTGCGCGGCAACCACGAGGCCGCGATGATGGACTTCATCGAGAAGCCGGAGGCCGGAGCGGACTGGCTGGAGTATGGCGGGCGGGCGACGCTGGCCAGCTACGGCGTTCCGGCCCCCGTCGAGGACGCCCCCCCGGAGCATGTGGACGAGGCCCGCCAGCGCTTCGCCGCCGCCCTACCGCCCCATCACCGGGCCTTCCTCGCCGGGCTGCGTTCCAGCGTCGCCATCGGCGACTACCTGTTCGTCCATGCCGGCATCCGCCCCGGCCTGCCGCTGCACCGCCAGCGGGACGAGGATCTGTTGTGGATCCGGCGGGAGTTCCTGACTTCCCACATCGACCATGGCAAGCTCGTCGTGCACGGCCACACCATCGTCGAGCAGCCGGACATCCGCTCCAACCGCATCGGCATCGATACCGGGGCCTACGCCTCCAACCGGCTGACCGCGCTGGTCCTGGAGGGCGGGGAGCGCCGCTTCCTCTGCACCATCTGAGGCATCACGTGCACCATCTGACGCCTCACGGCGCGGCGGCCTGACGGCGCCAGTCCTTGAGGAAGTCGAGGAAGGCGCGCAGCGACGCCGGGGGCTGGCGGCGCGAGGGGTAGTAGAGGAAGGGGCCGGGAAAGCTCTGGCTCCAGTCCTCCAGCACGGCGACGAGGCGGCCGGCGGCGATGTGCTCCCGCACATAGTCGTCGAAGGTCATCAGGAACCCCAACCCGTCCAGCGCCGCCCGCAACTGGATGCCGGTGTGCCCAGCGTGGAAGGGGCCGCCGGGCTGGATGCGCACGATGCGGCCGTCCTTCTCGAACTCCCAGGGCGGGTGGGCGCCGCTGGCATAGACGGTGGAGACGCTCGGCTTGCCCAAGAGGTCCTCGGGCCGTTCCGGCATCCCGAAACGGTCGAGCACGGACGGCGCCGCGCACAGCACGAAGCGCTGCGGCGGGCCGAGCGGCACCGCGATCATGTCCTGCGCCAGATGTTCCTCGTAGCGCACACCCGCGTCGTAGCCCTGCGCCACGATGTCGATCAAGGCGATGTCCACGGTGATTTCCAGTTCCACATCCGGAAAGCGGGTCAGGAAGGGCGTGACCATCGGGGCCAGCACGAGATCCACCGCCGGGGCCGGCGCGTTGATGCGCAGCCGCCCCGCCGGACGCCCCTGGCGCTCCCGCAGGTCGGACAGAGCGCCCGCCACCTCGCCCAGCGCCGGCTCCAGGCGGCGGAGAAGCTGCTCCCCGGCCTCGGTCGGGGCGACGCTGCGGGTGGTGCGGTTCAGCAGGCGGACGCCGAGATGATCCTCCAACTCCCGCATCCGCTGGCTGAGGCTGGAGACGGACACGCGCTGCTCCAGCGCCGCGCGGCGGAAGCTGCGGTGACGGGCAACGGCGGCGAAGGCTTGCAGGTCGCGCAGGTCGGTGTCGTCCATCCCCGGGTTCCGATTGTTCGATGCAGTGAACAGCCCGTTCGGCATTGTCCAGCTTATCGGATCAATGGGGTCGGGTCATCATCCAGGACAAGGCGGCGCTGGAACGGCGCCGCGACCGACGGAGAGGATCAGGAACATGGAACAGCGCACGCTCGGGGCCGCCGGCCCCGTCAGCTCGGTCATCGGCCTCGGCTGCATGGGCATGTCGGACTTCTACGGTCCGGCCGACCAGGAGGAGAGCATCGCCACGATCCACGCGGCGCTCGACGCCGGGATCACCCTGCTCGACACCGGCGACTTCTACGGCATGGGGCACAACGAACTGCTGATCCGCGACGCCCTGCGCGGTCGCGACCGCGACGGGCTGCTCATCAGCGTGAAGTTCGGCGCCCTGCGTGACCCGCAGATGGGCTGGAACGGCTACGACTCCCGCCCGGCGGCGGTGAAGAACTTCCTGACCTATTCGCTGCGCCGGCTGGGGGTGGATCACATCGACATCTACCGCCCGGCGCGGCTCGACCCGAGCGTCCCCATCGAGGATACGGTGGGCGCCATGGCCGACATGGTCAAGGCCGGCCACATCCGCCACATCGGCCTGTCGGAGGTCGGTCCGGAGACGATCCGCCGCGCCGCCGCGGTGCACCCGATCAGCGACCTGCAGATCGAATACTCCCTGATCTCCCGCGGCATCGAGGAGGCCATCCTGCCCACCTGCCGGGAGCTTGGCATCGGCGTCACCGCCTACGGCGTGCTGTCGCGCGGTCTGATCAGCGGCCATTGGAGCAAGGACCGCACGGGACAGGATTTCCGCAGCCGCAGCCCGCGCTTTCAGGGCGAGAATCTGGACCGGAACCTGGCGCTGGTGGAGCGTTTGCGGGACATCGCCCAGCGCATCGGCGGTTCGGTCGCCCAGGTCGCCATCGCCTGGGTGGCGGCGCAGGGCCGCGACATCGTCCCGCTGGTCGGCGCCCGCCGCCGCGACCGCTTGGCCGMGGCGCTGGGCGCCCTGGACCTCACCCTGTCGGCGGAGGATCTGGCGCAGCTGGCCGAAGCCCTGCCGCCCGGCGCCGCGGCGGGCGAGCGCTACCCGGCGGCGCAGCTCGTCCACATGGACAGCGAGACGTACAGGCGGCGCTGATCCTTGCCCCCMCCCCGGCCCTCCCCCGCTGACGCAGGGGAGGGAGATTTGYCCCCTCCCCTGCGCAGCGGGGGAGGGTTAGGGAGGGGGCGCCATTGCGGAACCTTACCCCTCGACCTGCACCACGCGCAGGTTGTTGGTGGTCCCCGCCTTGGCGAAGGGAATGCCGGCCACCACGACCATCTGGTCGTTGGGCTTGGCGAAACCCTCCTCCTTGGCGAAGCCCAGCGCCCGCTCGACCATCTCCTCATAGGTGTGGATGTCGGCGGACAGGACGCTGTGCGCGCCCCAGAGCAGGGACAGGCGGCGCGACACCGCGGCGTGCGGCGTGATCGCCAGGATCGGCACCGCCGGGCGACGCCGGGCGATGCGCGCGGCCGTGGTGCCGCTGGAGGTGTAGGCGACGATGGTCGATGCGTGGATCACCTCGGCCAGATCGGCGGCGGCGGCGGCCACGGCGTGGGGCGCGGTCTGCTCCTCGCCGGGGTCGGAGGCGTCGATGATCGAGCGGTAGAGCTTGTGCTGCTCCGTGCTGCGGATGATGCGGTCCATCATCTCCACGGCCTCCACCGGGAAGGCGCCGCTGGCCGATTCCGCCGACAGCATCACCGCGTCGGCGCCGTCATAGATGGCGGTCGCCACGTCGGACGCCTCGGCCCGCGTCGGGGTCGGCGCGTTGACCATGGAATCGAGCATCTGCGTCGCCACGATCACCGGCTTCACGGCGAGGCGGCAGGCGCGCACCAGCTCCTTCTGGCGGCCCGGCACCTCCTCGTGCGGGATCTCGACGCCCAGGTCGCCGCGGGCGACCATGACCGAGTCCGACAGGCGGATGATGTCGTCGATGCGGTCGAGCGCCGCCGGCTTCTCGATCTTCGACATCAGCCCGGCGCGGTCGCCGATCAACCCGCGGGCCTCCAGCAGGTCGGCGGGCTTCTGCACGAAGGACATCGCCACCCAGTCGACGCCCAGCTCCAGCCCGAAGGCGAGGTCGACGCGGTCCTTGGCGGTCAGGGGCGACAGCTCCAGCACCGTCTCGGGCAGGTTGACGCCCTTGCGATTCGAGATGGTCCCCCCGATCACCACCTTGGCATCGATGTAATCGTCGCCCAGCCCGGTCACGGCGACGCGCACGCGCCCGTCGTCGATCAGCAGATTGTGGCCCGGCATCACCGCGGCGAAGATTTCCGGATGGGGCAGCGGGATCGCGGTCTTGTCACCGTCGGCGCCGGACAGGACGAAGCGGATCGATTCGCCGGCGGCAACGGTGATCTTGCCGTCACGGATGGTGCCGACGCGGATCTTCGGGCCCTGCAGGTCCTGAAGAATGCCGATGGGACGGCCCATCTCGGCCTCCAGGGCGCGGATGGCGGCGTGGACCTTGGCGTGGTCCTCGTGCGTCCCGTGGCTGAAATTCAGGCGGAAGGTATCGACGCCGGCCAGGAACAGCCGCTTCAGCATCTCGGGGGTGTTGCTGGCGGGACCGACCGTGGCAACGATCTTCGCGCGGCGGTGACGACGCATATAGTTTCGGCCTCTCGGGCCGCCTCCTTGGTGGAGTGTCGAACGGCGGGCATGCCGGGTGTGAGCCGGGCGGCCATCGAGCCGCCCGGCTGCCGTTCACATTGGTGGATAACGGCCCGCTGACAACCACCACGCCCGCAATAATGACCCGGCTGTGGCACAGCCGCCGCCAGCGGACCGGATCCAGTGTCCGTTTGCACCGCCAATCATCATCGATCCGTCACCGAACGGTCACGCGACGACGCCATCTGCCACTCACTCAGTGCTGACCTGCACTGCCCCTGGTGCGGAACGGGATTTGACCGGGCGCCTGCTTCGGCTGCGAAGCCGATCATCTCGCGCACGACGTCGGCGTCGGGGCTCTTCTCCAGCAGCGCGCGAAGCGCCATCATCGCGTCGGTCATCGTGGTCACCCTTCGGTCGGGTTGAGGTGTGGTGACCAGACTCTACCGAAGACCCACGATGACCGCCCCGCTGTGGACAACCGGCCCGCCTACGCCAGCTCTGGGGGGCGCTTCGGCGGGCCGGTTCCCCACAGCTCCTAAACCACGTTCAGGGACGTGACCCTTGGCGAAGCCGTCGCATGACCATATGCTCTTGATCAGCGCCGTGGTCTGGAAACGCAAAAAGCCGGCTCCAAGACGGAACCGGCCTTTGCAAACGCATGTTTTGGTTGCGGGGCACGCAACCGCCTTTGTTTGCTCTTCTTGGCCACTCACCTCCCTCTCAAACGGTGCAGGTAGTTGAGCGCGCTACGGCAACGCCTCGGTAGAATTACGGTCCAGCCTTTCGCGGCTGGCTGCAAGTGCGGCGGGGTCGAGGTCACCGCGCTTCGCCGCGTCCATGGCGCAGGCCATGGCCCGATAGAATTGCGCGCCGTCGAACGCGAGGAGCAGCAGATCGACCCCGGCGTTGAGCGCTTCTTCCACCGCCCGGCACAGGCCGTATTGATAGACGGGCGTCATGACTAGATCATCCGTGACGACCAAACCGTCGTACCCCCAGTCCCGGCGGATCACCCCATCCACCACACGCTGCGAATGGGACGCCGGGCGGTCGGGATCGACGGCGCTCAGGATCACATGGCCGATCATCAGCAGCGCCTGCGAGTTGCCCGCCAGAACATGGCGGAACGGTCTCCAGTCCGTGGCTTCCAGCGTTTCACGGCTGTCCCCGATGGCGGCCCGAAAATGGTGGGTGTCCGTGCCGACGCGGCCCAGGCCGGGGAAATGCTTGACGGTCGGCTGGACGCCGGTCTCGGCCAGCCCGTCGGCGTAGGCTGCGGCAACGTCCCCGACGACCGTCGGGTCCCCTGAGATCGCCCGCCGCGCGATGAGGCTGTTGAAATCCAGCGGGTCGGGTGCCCGGTCGGCGCGCAGGTCGAGCACCGGCGCGAAGTTGATCGTGACGCCGAGCGACCGCAGGTCCCGGCCATGGTCGCGGCCCAAGGCGCGCGCGGCGGCGCGGCGCTCGTCAGGCGGCAGGCCGGCCAGCGCGGAGGGGGCCGGGCGGTTGGGAAGCCACGGCGACAGCTTCGACACGATCCCACCCTCCTGGTCGGCGGCCACCCGCAACGGGGGGAGCCCAGCGCGCCGGCGGATGTCCTGCAACCGGCGGATCTCGTCGCGCAGTTCCTCCGCCGTCCGCCCGGCCAGATTGCGCCGCGAGACGAAGATGCCGCTGATCAAGCCGCGCACGGCCAGCCCTTCGACCTCCTCAACCCGTTCGTAACCGACCATGAAATGCCGGCCCAGTTCAAACGCCACCGCCTCCAGCGCCGAGAGGACGAAGGCCTTACGCAACTGGAAGGCCCCCTCCGCCCCCAGCACCGCCAGGGGAACCGCGGCCCAGAGCGTCAGCATCGCTCTCCGTCGCCTGACTCCACGCCTCAGCACGATCAACAGACCGCAAAGCCCGGCCACCGCGATGACCGGACCCGACCAGCCGCGCACCGCCATCAGGTAAGGGTCGTGGATGTTGGCCCCGGCGGCGACCAGCAGCAGGCCAAGGCACCAGCCGATCACGCGGGTCATCCCTCCCCCGCCCGCCAGTCCACGCGCTGGGTCACCGCCATCACTGCGGACAGGACCAGGAACAGCGCGACCGACCCCACCAGCAGCGAATAAGTCTCCAGACTGAGGAGCACATACAGGAACCCAAACAGGCCGCCCAGCACCGTAGCGAAGATCGCTGTCGGGACCATACGCCGGGTGACCGCCGCGGTGTAGAGCGACGCCTGGGTCAGGACGAAGGCGGCACCGATCCAATAGCCGGCGCCATAGCCCAACGGCTCGGCGAAGGACACCAGCAGAAGGGGGAACAGCGTCACCGATACCCCCAACAGTCCGTATTGGATCGTGTGGATGCGCGCCACCGACAGAAGCTCGATCAGCCCATAGACGGTGAAGGACAACACGACGAAGAGGATGCCGTACTTCGACGCGCGATGAATCATCCGGTAGGTGGGAACCGCCTCCAGCAGGTCGACACCGACGAAGGGTCCGCGCATTTCCGTTTCTGTTTCGGACAGCCGGGACGAGGTCCAGAGCGGCGGCTGGGCATAATCCACGCTTCGCCAGCGCGCCTCGAACGCCGCGTCGGTGACGGTCGAGTCCGTCGGCAGCACCGTACCGGCAAAGCTCGGCGTCGGCCAGGGCGCCCTCGTCAAGACGGTGCTGCGGAGCGCGCTCCCATCGGAGCCACCGCCTCCCCCACCACCGCCGGAGCTTCGGCACAACCGCCTGCGGCTGGACCTGGACGGCGTTCGCGCCTTCTGGGACGAGGCGGAGGTGGTCCTGACGGCGACCGAGTTCGGCCTCCTGCGCACCCTGGCCGAACGTCCAGGCAAGGTGTTCAGCCGCGACGCCCTGATGGACGGCGCCTACGCCACCGAGCGCTACGTCGCCGACCGCACGGTGGACAGCCACATCCGACGGGTACAGGCCAAGTTCCTGGCTGTGGGTGGCACCCCCGTCGAAACCGTGCATGGGCTGGGCTACAAGCTGTCGGATTGCCGATGAGGCTGTTCCGGCCAATCTTGCGCCGGCCCATTCGGCGCCTGTCCATCGGAACAGTACTGCTGGTGATGACGCTCGCGGCCCTGGCCCTGCCCGTGAGTGGGCTGTGGTTCCTGCGCCTTTACGAAAGCGCCCTGCTCCGCCAGACGGAATCGGAGCTGATCTCCCAGGCCGGCGTGGTCGCCGCCGTCTACCGCGATGCGTGGCGCCGTGCCGGGGGGTGGACGGAGGAACCCGGCCTGCCCGTCGATCCACCCTGGACACACCCGCCGGGCTTCGACGCGCCCTGGACGCCCCGCTTCGCCGGGCTGGATCTGGCGGAGGACCCGATCCTGCCCGCCGCCCCCGACCCCACCCCCGCGGCGGCGGCCCCCAATTCCGCCGCCCAGACGGCGGGGGCCTCGTTGGCGCCGATCCTGCGCGAGGCGCAACGCGTCACGCTCGCCGGCATGCGGGTCTCCGATCCCCAGGGCATCGTCGTCGCCAGCACCGGAGAGGATCTCGGCCTGTCCCTGGCCGCGCAGGAGGAGGTCCGCCATGCGCTGGCGGGCAATGCGACCAGCGTGCTGCGCGAACGCACCAGCCGCTACCAGGCGCGGGCGGAGGGAAGCGTCGCGCCCGAACGCAGCCGCTCGTTGCGCATTTTCACGGCCCATCCGGTGCTCGACGAGGGCCGCGTGGTCGGGGTCGTGGTGCCGTCGCGCACGCCGCGCAGTCTGGCCGACACCCTGTACGGCAAGCGCTGGCAGCTCGCCGGGTTGGCGGTGGTTCTGCTCGCGTCGGTGGGGGTGCTTGGCGCGTCTCGGGACCGTCGCCATCAGCCGCCCGCTGCGCGCCGTGACCGCGCTGGCCAAGCGCACGGCGGACGGCGAGCGCGGCGTGATGGCCCCCGTGCAGCGCCCGATCGTGCGCGAGGTGGCCGAACCGTCGGACGCGCTGACCCGCATGGCCGCGACGCTGGAGCAGCGGGCGGACTACATCCGCGACTTCGCCGCCCATGTGTCGCACGAGTTCAAGACCCCGCTCACCACCATCCACGGCACGGTGGAACTGCTGCGCGACCATCTGGACACGATGTCGGCGGAGGAGCGGGACCGCTTCCGGTCGCCATGGGAGCGGAGGCGCTGGAAAGCTGTCTGGCGAACCTGATCGAGAATGCCCGCCGCCATGCCGGTCCGGACGCGCGGGTGGAGGTCGCGCTGGCGGCAGACGACGGCGGCGCGGTTCTGCGGGTGTCCGACGACGGGCCGGGCGTGTCGCCCGCCAACGCCGGACGCATCTTCACGCCCTTCTTCACGACCGCAAGGCAGAGCGGCGGCACCGGTCTCGGCCTCGCCATCGCGCGCGGAATCGTCGAAGCGCATGGCGGGATCATCGCCCTTCGGCCTGCGGAGCGCGGCGCCCTGTTCGAGGTCAGGCTTGCCCGGCCGGACGGCGAGGCCTGAACCGCCAAGTTTGCCAAGGGTTACGGAGCGGACCGCCGCAGCCCCAGCCGAGTCATCATCTTCAGCAACCCCACCCGCGACAGGCCGAGCCGGCGCGCGGCGGCGCTGTGGTTGTTCCCGGTGGCGGCCAAGGCGGCGGTGATCATCCGGCGCTCCAGCGCCGCCACAGCCTCGGCCAGGGTGGCTGGCGGGGCCGGGGCGAAGGCCTCCGGATCGCCGCTGCGGGCAAAGGCAAGGTCGGCCACCGTCACGATATCCCCCTCGGCCAGCGCGGCGGCTGTCGTGACCACCGCGCGCAGTTCGCGGACGTTGCCCGGCCATTCCTGCTCCGACAGCCACGCCAGCGCGTCCGGCGCCAAGCGCAGCCGCCGCGGAGAGGCGTCCGTCAGGAAGCGGACCGCCAGAAGCGCCACGTCCTCGCGGCGCTCCGCCAGGGCCGGCGTGCGCAGGATCAGCCCCTTGAGGCGGTAATAGAAATCCTCACGCAACGCCCCCTGCACCACCATGGTTTCCAGGTCGCGGTGGGTCGCCGAGACCACCCGGACATCCGCCGTCCGGGGCTGACGTCCGCCGACCGGCGTGTAGGTGCCCTCCTGAAGGAAGCGCAGCAGCTTGACCTGCATGGCCGCCGGCATCTCGCCGACCTCGTCGAGGAACAGGGTTCCGCCATGCGCGGCGGCCACCAGCCCCGGACGGTCCTGGTGGGCTCCGGTGAAGCTGCCCTTCAGGTGCCCGAACAGCTCGCTTTCCAGAAGCTCCGCCGGGATGGCGCCGCAATGGACGGGCACGAAGGGGCCGGTGCCGCGTGGGCTCGCCGCGTGCAGGGCGCGCGCCACCAGCTCCTTGCCGCTGCCGCTGGGTCCCAGCACCATCACCGGCACCTCCGCCGGGCCGATGCGGCGGATCATCTCCTTCAGCCGCAAGATCGCCGGGCTGACGCCGACCATCCCGTCCTCCTCCGTCCGGGCGGCGCGCAGGGTGGCGAGTTCCCGCTCCAGCCCGCGCTTGGCGAGGGCGCGGACGACGACGAAGCGCAACAGCTCCGGCTCCACCGGCTTCGCCAGGAAATCCCAGGCGCCCTCGGCCACCGCCCGCAGGGCCAGCTCATGCTCCGCGTGCGCGGTCAGCACGACCACCGGCACCGCGGCGAAGGCGGGCACCAGGGCCAGCCCGGCCTCCGGCGTCCGTTCGGGCGGCATGACGAGGTCGAGCAGCACCAGATCGGGGCGCTCCCGCTGGAAGAGGTCGCGCGCCTGCGCCCCGTCCGCGGCGGTGACCACCCGGTGCCCCTGCTTTTCCAGCCACGCCGCGGCGAGCCGGAGAAAGGCGGGTTCGTCATCGACGAGAAGCAGCGTGCTCATGATGGAAACCTCAGGCGGACGCAGGTGGACCATCCCGGCCGTTCGGCCAGCGCGACCGAGCCGCCATGGGCGGCCATGACCTTGGCGACGATGGCGAGCCCCAGCCCGGTGCCCCCCTGGCTGCGCGACACGAAGGGCTGGAACAGCGAAGCGCGGATCTCCTCCGGAACGCCGGGACCGTCGTCGCACACCTCGACCGTCACGCCGCCGGGGCTGCGCTCCGCACACACCAGCGCACGCCCGCCGGCCGCCCCGGCGTTGTCCAGCAGGTTCACCAGGGCCTGCCGCAAGCGCGCGGGATCGGCGCGCAGCGTGAGGCCCGGCGGGATGTCGGCCGTCACGTCACCGCCGAGCGCGGCGAGCGCATCCGCGAGATCGACCTCGGCCAGTTCCACCCGCCACGGCTTGGCGTAGTCGAGCAGGTCGCGCACCAGGGCATCCATGCGGGCGAGCTGGGTCCGAACCTCGCCGCGCGTCTCCGGGGCGGCGTCGGCCACCGCCATGGCGACGATGTTCATGGGATTGCGCAGGTCGTGAGCCACGGTGGCGGCCAGCGCCCCCAGCTCGGCCAGCCGCTGGCGTTCGGCGAAGGACCGGCGCCGGTCGAGATCGTCGCGGGCCTGCACTACCAGCTCCTCCAGCACCCCGGCCACGCGGCGCGGACCGGGCGGGGCGCGGTCCAGTTCGACCGGATCGAAGGCCTCCGGCGTGCCGCCATCGGTGAGCGCGAGCCGCTCACGCAACAGCCGGTCCGCCGTCGCCGTCAACGCGGCCTCGTCGCCCGCTTCCTGCAACTCCCGGCGCCAGCGGACCAGATCGTCGGCGGTCACCTCGCCGCCGGGATAGACGATGCGGTCGGCCAGCCGGCGGAGCGGCCCGGCAAGGCCAAGCCCGCCCAGCAACGCGATGGCGGTCCACAGGAACGGCGCGCCGGCCCGCTCCGCGGCGAATCCCGCGCTCAGGGCCGACACGAGCGCCGCCAGAGCGATCAACAGCCCCCAGCACACCGCCCGCACGGCCCAGCGGTTCACCGCCATCAGCCGGTAACGCAGTACGGCGTAGGCCAGCACGATCAGGTACAGGGGAAGCAGCAGCAAAGGCCACGGGTAGGCGTCGACACCAAGCACCGGAAAGGCCAGCCCGCCGACCGACAGCAGGCCGAGGCCGGAGGACAGCAGAACCAGAGTCAATTGCCGGCGGCGCACACCGCCGGCCCCGCGCCATTCGTCCAGCAACAGCCAATGCCCCGCCGCCGCCAACCCCACCGTGGCCGCGACCSCGGCCAGCCCGGCCCCTTCATAACGGAACAGAGTGCCCACTCCCGGCCACGGAACGAAGCGTCCGGCCCCACCGATCAGCTCAGCGAGCGTGGCGGCGATCCCCGTCGCATAGGCCCAGCGTATCCCCGAACCGGCACGCCCCGTCAGGGCGGCGGCGACATGGACGAACACCGCGCCGCCCAGCGGCGCCAGAGCCATCAGCGCCGCACCGAACGGGCCGGGAAACAGCAATCCAACCGACCAGCCGCCAACCAGGAGAAGGAACGCCGCCAGCGGCCCGGTTCCGGGAAGCGCCCCTCCATGCCGCCACAGCAAGGCAGCCAGCCCGGCGCCCCCCAGCGCGCAAAGCGCCATGGCCGTAGCCAGCGCCGCCGATGCCGTCACCCCGACCACTCCCTCATCCGATACAGGTGTATCCAACGTTGACAGGGACCCTAGCGCATTTCGCAACCCCGGTTAACAACCGTCGCGCTCCAATCCCCGGAACCCGCGCACTCCGGCTTTGGCACGGCCTTTGCCATTCCCTGGTGGAAGCAGAATGAAACTGGGGGTTTACCGGTGTCCACAGACTCTCCGTCCAGCCCGCGGGCGGTGACGATCATCGGCGGCGGCTTCATTGGCCGGCATCTGCACGCCGCCCTTGATGCCGCCGGCCATCGCGTGGCCGCGCCCGGACGTGTGGATTTCGATCTGGTCCGCGACGATGCCGCCACGCTAGCCGCCGCGCTGGCCGGACAGGAGGTGGTCATCAACGCCGCCGGTCTGGTGCGAGGCCGTGGCGGCAACAGCATGGAGGCGGTGCACGCGGACGGAACGGAGCGGCTGGTCCGGGCGTGCCGGATGGCCGGCGTGCCAAGGTTGATCCACCTGTCGGCTCTGGGGGCCACGCCGGATGGACTGACCCGGTACCAGCGCACCAAGGGCCAGGGCGAAGCCGCGCTGGCGAGCAGCCCCGGCCTGGATTGGTGCGTGGTCCGCCCCTCGGTCGTCATCGGCCGCGGCGGCGCCAGCACGATGCTGTTTTCCGCGCTGGCGGCCTTGCCCCTGCCCCCACGCGTCGGTCCCGATGGCTGGCAGGTCCAGCCAGTGCATGTGGACGATCTCGCTGCGCTGATCGTCCGGCTGGTGTCCTTGGATGGCCCGCTGCCCCGCCGCATCGACGTGGTGGGGCCCGAACCGATGACCACCGACGCCCTGACCATGACGCTGCGGGCCTGGATGGGCCTGCCGCCGCAGCACCATCTTCCGGTTCCCGAACCGCTGCTCGCCGCCGCCGCGGCCATCGGCGACCGGCTGCGCACCGGTCCGGTCAACCGCGAAACCCTCGCCATGCTGAAGGCCGGCAACACCGCCGACCCGGCGCCCTTCACCGCCATTCTCGGGCGGGCGCCCCTTGCCCTGCCGCTGGCGCTGGCTCGCCACCCGGCATCCGATGCCGACCGCCTGCACGCGCGCTTGTATGTCCTGCGCCCGGTGTTGCGCTGGAGCCTTGCCCTGTTGTGGATCGCCACCGGCCTGCTGTCCTTCGGCCTGCATCCGCTGGAGGACTCCCACCGCCTGCTCGCGTCGGTGGGGTTGCAGGGTCCGCCGGCCGACCTGGCCCTCTTCGGCGGTGCCGGCCTCGACCTGATCCTCGGACTGCTCCTGCTCGCCCGCTGGCGCCCGGTGGCGGTCGGCGGCGCTATGCTCGCCAGCATGGCGGCCTTCACCATCATCGCCACAGGCCTGCCCCTGGACCACTGGACGCACCCCTTCGCCCCTCTGCTCAAGAACCTGCCCATCGCCGCGGCGACGCTGACGATGATGGCGATGGAGGCCTGATATGGACGCAACCACGCTCAAGCTCATCCACATCCTGTCGGCCATCCTGCTGTTCGGCACGGGCCTGGGAACCGCCTTCCACGGCATGGCCAGCAACCTGTCGAAGGACGTGCGCGCCATCGCCGTCGCCAACCGCAACGTCGTGCTGGCGGATTGGCTGTTCACCACACCCACGGTGGTGATCCAGCCGGTCAGCGGCCTGTGGCTCGCGCTGGAACAGGGATGGCCTCTCAGCTCGGGCTGGATCGTGCTGACGCTGGTGCTCTACGCCATTGCCGGCGCGTGCTGGCTGCCGGTGGTGTGGCTGCAAATCCGCATGCGGCGCATGGCGGAGGACGCCGTCGCCGCGGGAACCCCGCTGCCCCCGCTGTACCGCCGCTACTTCCGCATCTGGTTCGCGCTCGGCTGGCCCGCCTTCGCGGCAATGGTCGTGATCGTCGGGCTGATGGTGTTCAAACCGGAATTCTAAAGGAGAAAGTCGCCATGACCCCGTTTCAGCGCATCCTCGGCGCCGCATTCGACGACCTGCCCGGCCCTGTCCGCGCCCTGCACGCGCTCACCACCAGCGTCCACACCGCCGGCTTGGCCGACATCCGAGCCGCCGCCAACCCCGGAGCCTGGCTGCTGTGCAAGGCCGCCGGCTTGCCCAAGCCCGGACAGGGCGTTCCGGTCAGCGTCTCCTTCCATCCCGATGGCCGGGGCCGTGAATTCTGGAACCGCCGCTTCGCCGGGCGCCGGTACGCCAGCACGATGGAAGCCGGACGCCAGCGTGACGACGGGCTGCTGATCGAGCGCTTCGGCCCCTTCGACCTGCTGTTCCGGCTGGAGCCGACGCGGGGCAGGCTTGCCTGGTCGCTGGTGGGCTGGAGAGTGCTCCACGTTCCCCTGCCGGCCTGGAGCCGTCCGACCATCGAGTGCAGCGAGTCCGGCGACGGCACGCGCTTCCTGTTCGACATCGACGTCGCGTTTCCGCTGATCGGCCACGTGGTGCATTACCGGGGATGGCTCGACGTGATTGATCAGGTTCGTGCCGGTGATCGGGAATCAGAGAACTCAGGCTTGTAGCGTCTCTGGAACTCCGTAGGTTGGTTGGACGCGCCACCGAGAGATGCTTCGTCAGGACCCGCCAACGACGGCGAAATTTTCCCGTTATTGCGAAAATCCTTCCTCATCGATCGAATAGGACACGCCGTCCTTCCCGAGGGCGTGCAAACGGCACAGGTTGAATGCGATCCCGGCGTTTCGGCATTTGCGTTCGATGAAGCGCGCCTCCTCCAGGTCATGGGTCGACAGGACCACTTGGTAGGATTCGGCCCGGACCAGCGGGCGCAGCATATCGAGGAACGCCGCCTTGTGGACGAGGTCGTTGTACTGCAACGGGTCGTCCAGCAGCAGGGCGCGCCAGCGCGACCAGGGGTGGGCCGTGCTGGCGGCGAGAAGGAAGCTGAGCGCCTTGACGCCGGCTTGTCCTTCGCTGAAGTATAGATTCGCGTCGTTGTCATCGAGGGTGATGGTTAACTCTCCCTTCGCTCCCTTGCGCCGACGAACATGCGCCATGTCGGGGCGCAGGTCAGGAAACGAAGACCAGACCTGGTCGAAGCGGTCCGCGCGATGCCGCAAGGGATCGACGATGGTAGCGATGTACTCCGCTTGCTTCATGTCGATGATACCGGCAATCCGGTTCGCGATCCGATGCGCGCGGTTCCACTGCTTTTCCGCCTGTTCGGCGCCGGCGATGCGCTCGTCGAGCAGAGCCAGATAGGACTCCTCGTCGACAGCTTTCTCGGCATCCACCAGTTCTTTGATCTGCCGCTGCAGATCGTGGCGACGCTGGTCGGCAAGCCACCGGTCGTAACCGGCCTTCAGTGTTTGGCAGCGTTCGCCGACGGCGCCCACCACGTCCTCCGCGTCGGCGATCCTGGCAAGCGCCTCCACCAAGGCACCGGTGGCGGGCTCACCGGGCAGCCTGTTCTCCTTCCAGATCCGCAGATAGGCGTCCTGCTGGGCGGCGAGTCCCGCACGCTCCTGTGCCAATGCGTCCAGGTTGGCTTTCGTCCACTGCACGAGCGGAGTTCCTTCCGGCGCAGCGAGCACGCGGGCGTCCACCGCGCGCGCGGCCGCATCGACGTCCACCTCAGCCTTCGCCAGCGCCGCGCGGGCCTCCGCAACGGCGGCGTCGACGGCGACGGGGTCGAGTTCAAATGAGTCCGGGACGGCATACAGGGCGGATGCCAGGATCTGGTCGACGCGCGCCCGTGCGTCTTCATGCTCCTTCTCAACGGCCGCAAGCGCCTCCGCCGCGCTCGTAACCGTTTGCGCCGCCCGCTGCCGCCGGTTCGTCAGCGTCTCGTCAGGGTCGAGCGCGCGCCGGACCTCCCGCAACCGCGCCACCTCCGTCTCGGCGGCGGCCACCCGGCCATCGAGCCATTCGGCCAACCCATCCAGCGGCCGCCCCCCGATCTCGGGTCGGTGTCGGAGCGTATCGGCCCGGGTATTGGCCGCCGACTGGCGGTCCAGATACGGCTGAAGGGCGTCCGCGGCGGCTTGGCGGAGCGGACCGTGCGCGGCGATCGCGTCAAGGCACGCCTTTACCCGAGCGCCCGCCTCCGCAACGCGCGCTGTCGCCGCCGTCAGACCTGGGTCCTCCCGCTTCAACGCTTCGTGGGCACGGTCGTACAGGCTGCCGTCCTTGTGGACGGCGAGACACAGGGGGCATTCCGTGTCGCCCTCGTGCAAATTCTTGATCAGGGCGCTGAGGTGAGCCGCCTTGTCCGCAACGCTTTCGGCAGCGGCGGCACGCGCCGCTTCGGCGTCCGCCAGTGCCAGCGTCGCGTCGTCGTGCGCCTCCTCCAGGGCCCTATGGTGCTCCTCGGCGGCCCGCAGCGCGTCCTCCGCCTGCGCACGCGCCTCCGCCTCGTTGGCCGCGCCGCGCAGGGCGATGCGCACCGCCCGCCCCTCCTCCGCCAGCGCCCGCCACGACGCCAACACGCCCTCCTCGATCCGCACCGCTTCGTCCGCTTCAGCGAGGTAAGTGTTCAGATCCTCCAGAGGCTGCTGGGCCTCATTCGCGTCCCTCACCGCCCGGCGGTGCTGCTCAAGCCGATCGGCCACTGCCTTGACGGCGGCATCGGCAGCCGGCTGTTGCGCCAGAAGTGAACGGCGCCGCTCCCACCGCTCCAGCCGCAGTTCGGCATCCGCTTTGACGACGAGCGCACGATGGAGGTCCGTCACGCCCGCAACCGCACCGTCGAGGCGCGCCAGCTCCGCCACCCCGGTTGTCCAGGGGGCGACCTGTTGCTCCGCCCGCACCAGCGCGGCCCGGCGCTCCGCCATAGAGGTTCGGCTCATCTCAACCGCCGCGGCGAGAGCCTCCAGGGTCAACGCCGCATCGTCGTGTGCCTCCGCCTCGAAACCGCCGGCGGACGCCAGCCGCCGCACCAGGGTCTTCGCTTCGTCCAGCACTTGGTCTGCGGAGTAGGCGGAACCGGCGGAGAGGAGAGCGTCGTGCTCGCGCGCCTGATTCAGCAGCGACTTCAACCTGTCGCGCTTGGCCTTGAACTCGTCTCGTGCCTCCGCCTCTTTGTTGGCGCCTTTCTTCAAGCGTGTCTTCGTACTTTGCCCCAACCGGTCAATCATCCGGTCGATACGTTCCGCCCCGGTCAATTCGCTGAGGTCCCTCCACCGTTCCTGCGGATCGCGGGATGTGAGCCGCAGAGTCGACGACTGGCTGAGCACATGGGTCAGGCCAAGATAATGCCCCAGATCCACAATCCCGTGCGGCCAAGCGGGATCGCGCAGCACGTCCAGCACATCCGACAAGGTGGGCATCGACTGCGGCCCGCGGGTGATGGCTTTTCCGTCGCTGAACGTTAGCGTCACGGCGTGGCTGCCGAGGGCCGCGCCGCGGCGGGTCAGAGCACGATCGACCTCGCCTTCGCTCTGACTGAACCGGCGAATCCGGCCGGTCAATGCCCATTCGATGCCTTCGATCAAGGTCGTCTTGCCGAGCCCGTTGGGACCGGCCACCACCAGCACGCTCGGCCCCGCCTGCAAGGGAATGCGGCAGTTCGGTCCGAAGCTGCGGAAATCGTCCAGCCGGACCTCGCTTAGATGGATGCGATCCTTCATGGCGCGGCCTCCAGCGCGGCAACCAGACGCTCCGGGAGATCGTCGCCGGGCTCCGAAGCGGAGAGGATATCGATCCAGCGCCGAGCCGCGGCCTCGTCGAACTCTTCGCCCTCGTCCGCCAGTTCCGCCGCCAGACGCGCCCAAGGGTCGAGCGGGGCGCTGATCACGTCGTCTCGATTTTCATTCCCATCCCCATCCTTCTCGTCGGGCAGCCAGGGGCGCACCAGGAAGGTGCGGTCGATCACCGCGTCCAGCGATTTTTGCCAGAGGCCGACAAGCTCCGGTGCCGGCGGCAGCCAGACCAGCACCCGACAGACGCGCTCGTTGCGCTCAACCACCTTGCGGGCGTGGTCCCAGTCATCGTCCGTGTCGCTGCCCGGCGGCCCTACCAAAATCAACAGCAGATCGTCGCCTGCCCGGCCGAGCCAGGACCAATCGATGGCCGCCTGATTGAGATGGCGGCGCAATGCGCCTTCCACCGCACCAAGGTCCGGATCGGTCCCGAGCGAGCCGACCAGCACCCGGTGGTAGCCAATGGCGAGCGCCAAGGAACACTCGGGCAGTTCCCGCTCCGTCACGGCCGATGGTTCATCCGCTTCCCCGTCACCCACGGCCGCCTCGACCCACAGGCTTTTGCGCAACATGCCATGGGATTCGCGGTTCACGTTCAGCGCCGCGGGGTCCGGACAGCGCCGGGCGATGGCTTCGGCACGCTCCGCCAAGGAGCCGGCCAGGAACTCCAGCTCAATCATGGAGAACAGATTCCTGCTTGGTTGGGGTGGTCAGCCGTTCCAGATAACGGGCTTGCTCCCGCAATCGGGCGCGGAACACGTCCCGAAGATGCTGCTCGACTGCGTCGTGACCGCTTTTCAGAGCCGTTGAGAACCCATGGTCAAACACGAGGGCGATGGGATGGGACAGGCTGTTGTCGGTCAGTCGCCCGTCGGGCGACTGGTGTCCAATGGGCCGCTGACGGGCGCGCGCCAGATTCTGCGGCGAGCGCACGGAACCGAGGATGATGACACGGCACATCCAAGGCAATTCCTCCAGCGCGCCCAACCAATGCTCGATCGGACCGCCGTCAACCCATTCCACCGCGCAGCTGTGGCCGCGCAGAGAGAGCGAGCCGAGATTCCCCGGCGCTTCATGATGAGGTTTCAGTGGACCGGTGCCATCCGGGTGCAGAATGGCGTCGCCGCATTCGGCCACCACGAGGGCGAGGACGGCCGCCGGTACCAGGCATTTCACCAAAGTCTGCCGACCGACGCCGATCAGCCCGTGAGGTTTTCCGTCGCCGTCATGGATCGACGCCAGCATCTCCAGAAAGCGTCGCCGCGTCGGCTCGTCCATGTCCGCCTTCCAACGGTCCCAGAGTTCGAGCAGGCGTTCTCCCAATTCCATCTCGACCGCGATGCCGTATCTGTTGCGGCCGGCTCCAGGGCCATTGATGCAACTCTGAATTCCAACGTCCAGCGCGTCCAACGTGCACCGGTCGAGTGCCGTCTCGATCCGCCGAGCAAGCTCCGCGGCCGTCTCCCCGCCGGCGGACGAACCGGCGGGAAGCGAAGGGCACACACCCCATGATGCTCTCCATTCCGGCGGACCATTGATCGGCATGTGCTTGTCCAAGCAGCCATTGAAGATGCGCCGCCACCGCTCGTGGTCCGAAACCTCAACCTTGAACGCGTCCGGTTCAGCGTGGCAGAGAAGCCGCAACAGGGCGTTTCGAAGCCGGGGCGGGGCGTCCGGCCGAACGGCGATGCGAAGCAAATCGACAGGCGGAGACTCGTCCCAGAGCCGTCCCGCATCGGCCAGCGTCACAGCCCCCGTCCAGGCGAACCGCCCGGGCGCGATTTCGCCGATCTCCACGACCGATGCCGCCGCCGTTGGGGCGATGGGTGACGGCACCTGGGTCGGAGCCGGGAGCCGCGACAGCACCTCGAAAGCGACGGCTGCGGCGGCATCGGCAGCGATGTCCTGGCTGCCTTCCATATCGGTAATAGACTTTCCAACCAGCAAATCGGATATGCCGCGAATGACCAAGCCTCTTACCGACTCATTGCGGTGAACGGCTTCGAGAAAGCCATGCCCTTCCGTTTCGACGGCTAGTGCGTCGTCGAAACGGTTCCGGATATTGATGTATAGCTCCGTTTTTCTGGTCGCGATGACCACTTCACCCGTTACGACATGCCCTGAGACGACCTTTCCCAAAGCTGTCCACCGCTGCCGCCAAGTCATATCCCGGGCAATTGCCTGCCCCTGCTCAAAAGCTGTATGGTTTGAACGGTGCGGATCGGGTCTTGAATGGAACTGTTCGTCGGTTTCCTTTCCCTTTGCGTAGGACGACACAAGCTCCGCAATCACGATATCGCCAATTTTGACGTCCTTCAAACCACCGGCGATGCCAACGAAAAATGCGGCTTCTGGTTTGAAGTGGGCGATGGCCCGCTCGGTCACCACCGCTGCGGCATCGTTGCCTTTGCCAGTTGTGGCCGTCGCCACACGCCAACCATTGAAGGCCCCGACGGTGAATTCGGCCCCCCGTACGGTCTCGCGCTTGGCACCCGTCAGGTGCTTCTGCACCGCCGCGGTTTCCACCAGGATCGCGGTCATGATGATGGCGGTGCGCATCAGTACGGTCCGTCGGCGGATGCGGATGCCCGCTGTTTCAGTCCAATCGCGTGAACCCCTCCTTCGCCGCTGGTCGGCAGACCTCGCACCTCTCTTTTTGCATGCAGGAGGATGACGATGTTCAAAGGGAGAAGGGGGCTCATGATCAATGATGCGGACGCCAACGAAAGGGAAAGCAGGTTACCAAATCTCTCGGCAAAAAAGCGAGTGCGGCCACAACAGGGAAGCGCGTTGCGCGATTATGCGGCAATGAGCGCCCTATAAGTGCGAAATCCCGTAGATACGCTTCTATTTTTCAGCATAGAGCCATCTGGGACTCCGGCACCGCGCACTATGCGACGATGAGCGCTTGGCCGGGTTCGGCGAAGCGTCAGGCGATGCATGGCGCCAGACGGCGCTCCTCCACCGAACTGGTCATGATGCGCGTCGCACGCCGCGATCCCTTGCTGCGGCCTGCGACAATCCAGCGATGTCCTGCCGCACGGCCGCTTCGTCCACGATGGGCAGGCTGGCGGCCAGCACGTCGAAATAGCGGCGCGTCCTCCAGCGGTCGCGGTCGCCGATGACAAGAATGCTGTCGCGGGCACGGGTCAGGGCCACATTCAACAGGTTCGGCGCCAGCGCCGCCCAATCCATGCCACCGGGCTTGGCCGGATCGCCACCCAGCACCAGCAACACCAGCCCCTCTTCCTTCCCCTGGAAGGTGTGGACGGTGCCGACGGCGGATTCGACCCAGCTTTCATCGAACCCGTCGCGCTCCAAGGACTGACGCAGGCCCTTCATCACCTTGCGAAACGGCGTGATCGCGTAGAGGCCGGGCGCACGGTTCTTGTGTCCGGCATGGGTTGCCACCGCTTTGACGATGGCGCAGGCCAGATCGCGCTGGGCCGGGATCAGGTGGCCCTCCGCCCCTTCCGCCGGGATGTCGATCCACCGGCTGCCGGCAAACGGACCGGACGGAGGCACGGCGTCGCGGCCGCGCACCATCAGCCCGTCATAGGCGATGCGGTTCGCCACCGAGAACATCGGGTCCAGACAGCGGCGATGGACGCGCAACGGATTGCCCACCCACAGCGGGTCGCCGTCCTCGCGCGGCAGGGTGGTGCCCAGCGGGTTGGCCCGGTCCGCCAACACCTGGGCCGAGGCCCGCACCGGATGCCAGCGGTCGGGCAGCCCGCAGCGGCGGCGCAGCGCTTCCACGGCCTGCATCGGCAAAGTGACGACGGGCTCCAGTTGCAGCGGATCGCCGATGATCACCGTGCGCCGCGCGCGCCACATCGCTCCGGCCGCCGCCTGGGGCGTGGCCTGTCCGGCTTCGTCCACAAACAACCAGCCGATGCTTTCCGCCTTCATCCCGTCGAACAGCCGATCAAACGAGGAGAAGGTGCTGGACACCAGCGGCACCGCCAGCCCGAAGGTCGCCCACAGCGACGCAGGTCCGCCTTCCATGGCGTCCCCGGCGGTCTTGCCGGTGAGCACATCCATGAAGCGGTTCAGATTGGTCCAGACCTTCTTCGACGCCGCGAACAGGAAGGCCCTGTGCAAATCCAGCGCCCGAAGGAAGCAGGTGACGCGCAACTCGTGCAGTTCGGCGTCGGTCCAGGGCGCCGTCTTCTGCCGCTCCTCCTCTGGCAGAGCGCGCCACGCTCCGTCGATCCGGGTGCCGGGGAAGCCGACGACGCCGTCCCTCGTGGCAAGCCGGTTTTCCAGCACTTCGCACGCGGCACTTCGCGCCTCGCACAGGGCGCGGGACGCGGCCAGCCGACGCTGCGCCTCGTCGGCCTCGCCCATCTTGCGGCGGGCATCGTCGGTCGCCACCCGCAGGGCTCCGGTGGCCTCGCACGCGAGGGCGCGCAAACTTTCGCCGAGTCCCGGCCAGTCACTAGCCTCTAGGAGCAGCGCAGGTTCAGCGAGGGACGGCTCCGCCCCCAGCAATTCCGCCAGTGTCCGGCGTGCGGTGTCCCTCTCCTCCCTTGCCCGGTCGCGCCCCGCCGGCACCGCGTCGCGCTCGCGCCGCAGGGCGTCCAGGGCGGCTGCGGCCTTGGCGCGGCGCAGATCGGCCTCCACCCGCTCGCGCTCCAGCGCGGTGACGGCGTCCTCCGCCGCCGACCGGCGTGCCTGCCAGTCGCGCTGGCGCGCCGTGTTGAGCAGCCGGTCAAAAACCGAGGGACGGTCACGGTCCAGCCGCTCGGCCACCCCGCGTTCCACGGAAAGGCGGGCGCCGCAAGCGGTGACCTCCTCCTCCGCCCGCGCCACGGCATCCCGCAAATCGGCCTCCCGCCGGACGGCGTCGGCCAGATCCGCGTCCAGCCGGGCCAGGGCCGTCCGCCCGGCCTCCTCCCGCTCCACTGCTTCACGGCATTGCGCGAGCCGCTGGGCACGGGCCGACGCCTCCACGAGATCCTGCCGCGCCGCCGCGGCCTCCAGCCTCGCCCGGGCCTCGTCGGCCTCGTCCCTTTGCAGCGCATCGGCCGCTGCCGTCCGATCTGCCCGCGCCTCGTCCAGGGCCGTCAGGTCGTCGGCCAGCGCCACCAGCGCCGCGCGCCGCTCCTCGTAGCGGGCAAGGGCCTGGCGGAAGGCGGCGCGCGCCTCAGGCCACGACGGACCGTCCTCCTGGAACGCGGCCTTGAACAGGACGGGCGGGACCCGCACCCGGTCGAACCGGCCGAACCAGAAGCGGTTGGCGAAGGAGGACCGGTTTTCCTTGTTGCCCAGGACCGCCGCCATCATGCCCCAACAGGCGCCGGGCTTCGCCGGATTCTCCTCGGGTGCGAAGAGCGTGTCGGCCGCCTCGCGGAAATGATCGGCCTGATCGAGCCAGCGCGGGTCGATGGCTTTCAGCGCCGGCACCTCGCGCGTCACGTTCTCGACCGCGCTGTTGTTGGACGAGGCGACCACCATCTCGAAACCGCGCAGCCGCTCGTCGATTTCCCAGAAATGATAGTCGGTGTGGCGAACGGCGCGCTTCTCGCCGAAGGCGTCGTTCGGGTGGGCGAACCGTGCCATCACCGTGGCGCGCTCCACCACCACAGCGACGATCAGGTCGCGCAGGAGCGTCGTCTTACCGGTGCCCGGCGGGCCATTGACCGAGAAGACGCCGCGTCCGTCCTTCAGCGTCCGCAGCGCGGCGTTCACCGCCATCTGCTGCGCCATCACCAGGGGATGACCGCCCGGCGACGGCCAGCAGCCCGGCGGCAGCATGGACGGGTGCAGCAGCCCTTCGGCGGCGGCGGCGTCGCGCACCACGTCGGTGCGGTCCCCGTCATGGCCGAACAGATAGCGGGTCAGGCCGGGGCCGTGCTCGCCCCGCCCAACCGCGCCGGACACCCGGCCGAGGTCGCGCAGGGTGAAGCTGTTGAGCAGGTCGGGTTCGATCTCGCCGAACCGCCCGTCCTTCTTGCGGCGCTTCAGCGCCACGCCCTTGAACCGGGCGCTGGCCGTCAGCCCGGCGCGGGGCTTCCAGCCGGTTTCACGGGCGACGATGGCGGCGATGGCGTCGAAATCCTCCGTCGTCAGCGCGGGTTCCGCACCGCCCCCGGCGCCTGGGGAGCCGCCGGCCTCCGTGCCCTCGGGCAACAGGATGTGCCGTTCGGCCAGATAATCGGTGATGCGGGTGGCAACCCGTTCCTCGACCGCCGCGACGTCGCCGAAACGCAATCCACCCTTCGCCGCGGCGATCTCGCTCATCGCCCACGGCACCGCCGAAACGGCGGGCGTGCCGTAGGGGCGGCCATCGGCGGTGACGCACAGGCACACCAGCGACGCCTCGCCGCCGCGTGGACGCTCGTCGTCGTCCTCGACGCCCAGCAGGTCGCGCAGTTCCTCGACCACGCCCTCCATCTCGAACAGGCCGATATGGACCAGGAATCGCCAGCGCACGTCGCGGGTTTCCGCGTAGGTGGCCCGCATCCGCGCGTGCCAGGGAAGTGTCGTCGCATTCCCCGCCGTCCAGACATGATCCTTGCGGTCGCTCTTCGGCGGTGAGGCCGGCGACAGCGCCTCGATCGCCTGCCAGTAGTCGAGGATCGTCAGGGCGGTGTTCGTCCGGTCGGGCATCATCGTGAGAAGTACCATCCGCGCAATTCAATCGAAGCAGGTTCGCCAAGACTCCTCTATCAGGAAGGCGAGTGGAACAGAAAGCACTATCCGATCAAGGGGGCAAACCCTTCACGCAATCCCTTCCGCGCCGCGTTCGATGGCTTGCACCATCCAATCGGATGCGCCGCCCAGGAACACGTCCCTTCGAGAGAATTTCGCCGTGGACGAAACGCCCTTTAGTGGATATTTTGCGCAGAGCCTTTTCAAACCTGGATAAAATCCACCGACTTCCCCCATTGCGCGAAAAGCGCCGCGCGTCGCGGAGATTCGATTGGCCCGCATCTTCATTTCCCATTCCAAGCACGACAAGGAAGAGGCGGTAAGGCTTAAGACGTGGCTGGCCGATCGCGCCTTCGGGAATTCCTTCATCGACACCGACATTCCCCCCGGCGAAGACTGGGAAAAGATCATTTATCGCCGGTTGGAGGGGGCGCAGGCGGTTCTGCTCGTCCTGACCGAGGGTTGGCATGAGTCCAAATGGTGTTTCGCCGAACTCATCCTGGCGCGTGCGCTGGGCAAGGACATCATTCCGCTGATCGTTGCCCCGACCCGCCCACTGGAGATGGGCAAGGATCTGCAGCACATTGATCTGCAGCCCAACCGGCAAGACGGGCTGGAACGGCTGGAACGGCGGCTGTCCGAGATCGCGCGGCAATCCGCCGATGGGTTCGAACTGGCCAAGGGCCTTTCGCCCTTCCCCGGCCTCGCCGCGTTCGAGGAGGATCGGGCGGCGGTGTTCTTCGGGCGTGAGCCGGACGTCCACCGGATGATGGAGCGTCTGCGCGTCCGTCACACTCTGGGCGGGGCACGGCTGATCCTGCTGCTGGGGGCGTCGGGCAGCGGCAAATCCTCCCTCCTCCGTGCCGGATTGATCCCGCGCCTGAAGCGCGACCGCGGCAACTGGATCGCCCTGTCGCCCTTCCGCCCCGGCCGGTCGCCGCGTGCGCAGCTGGTGGAGTGCCTGCTGGCCGGCGTGGCCGATGTCGGATTCGACCGGATCGCGCAGTGGCGGGGCGCGCTGGAGGGGGAGGCGCCCGCCGCAGCGCTGGCGGAGGTCGCCCGGACGCTGCGGCTCCGGCACACCGCCCCCGACGCCAGCATCCTGCTGCCCATCGACCAGATGGAGGAGTTGCTCACCCTCGCCGGGGAGGCGGAGCGGACCGCCTTTTTCACCCTGCTCAGCCACGCGCTGGACGAGGCGCTGCCCTTCGTGGCCGTCGCGACGCTGCGCTCCGATTACCTGTCCGGCCTGCAATCGGCACCCGCCCTGACGGTCGCCTTCGATTCCCAATCGCTGGACCCGATCCCTCTGGACCGCATCGCCGCGCTGGTGCGGGGTCCGGCGCGGGTGGCCCGCCTGCGGGTGGAGGATGGGCTGATCGACGCCCTGACCCGCGACGCCGGACGACCGGACGCCCTGCCGCTGGTCGCGGTCGCGCTGAGCGAGTTGCACACCCGCTTCGGCGGCGGCGGTGCATTGACCCTGGCCGGCTATGAAAGCCTGGGCGCGCGTAGCACCGGCCTCAGCCCGCTCGACGCCGTCGTGCGCGACCGCGCGGAAGCCGCGCTGGGCACGCTGTCCCTCAAAACCGAGGACGACCACGCCCTGCGCGACGCCTTCGTGCCGTGGCTGGTGCGCCTGCAGGAGGACAGCGGCCTGTTCGTCCGGCAGGCGGCGGCGCTGAACAGCTTTCCCGCCCCGGCGCGGGCGCAGTTGGAACGGCTGGTGGAAGCCCGGCTTCTGGTGCGCCGCGGCGGCGGAACGCCGGACGACCCAGCCATGGTGGAGGCGACGCACGAGGCGCTATTCCGTGTCTGGCCCCGCCTTGCCGGCTGGCTGGACGAGGAGCGCGACTTTCTGATCGGCAAACGGCGCATCGAACAGGCCTTCCAGGATTGGCGACGGCTGCCGGAGGACAGAAAGGATGGCGGTCTGTTGACCGGCGCAATCCTGGACAGCGCCTGCGATTGGCTGACCACGCATCCGACGCGCTTCGGCCAAGAGGAAGGCGAGTTCATCCGCCGTTCCGACGCGATGGCCCAGGCCGAGGCGGCGCGGAAGCGGCGGTACCTGACCGCAGCCATCCGCACGGCCAACGGGCTGGTGTTCGATCTGGTGCAGAAATTCAGACACACCGGCCTGTCCAACGCGATCACGCGGGAAATCCTCCAGCACGCCCGTGACCTGCTGGACCAGTTGGCAATTGACCACCAAGACGACATCTCCCTGCAACGGACCCGCTCCGTGACGCTCAACGAACTGGCACAGTCCCTCGCCGATTTCGGCGATCCCAAGGGAGCGACGAAAGCGGCCGAAGACAGTCTCACGATCATGCGCCGTCTGGCCGGAAAGGAGCCCGATAACACCGAATTCCAGCGCGATCTCTCCGTCAGCCTCAACAAGGTCGCCGACATCCAGCAGCGCAACGATCCCGACGGCGCGCGCGCTCTTTATGAGGAAAGCCTGGGAATCCGCCGCCGTCTGGCCAAATGGGAGCCGGACAACACCGGGTTCCAGCGCGATCTCTCCGTCAGCCTCGACAAGGTCGCCGACCTCCAGCGGCGCAACGATCCCGACGGCGCGTGCGCTCTTTATGAGGAAAGCCTGGGAATAGCCCGCCGTCTGGCGGGAAAGGAGCCCGATAACACCGATTTCCGGCGCGATCTCTCCGTCAGCCTCAACAAGGTCGCCGACCTCCAGCGGCGCAACGATCCCGACGGCGCGTGCGCTCTTTATGAGGAAAGCCTGGGAATCCGCCGCCGTCTGGCCGAATGGGAGCCGGACAACACCGAATTCCAGCGCGATCTCTCTGTCAGCCTTAACAAGGTCGCCGACCTCCAGCGGCGCAATGATCCCGACGGCACGCGCGCTCTTCATGAGGAAAGCCTGGGAATCCGCCGCCGTCTGGCCGAATGGGAGCCGGACAACACCCAGTTTCAAACCGATGTGGTGGTCAGCCTCTACAGGATCGCCCAAGCGGGCGTGCAGCCGGAACGGCATCTGTCCGACGCCCTGGCGATCCTGACCCGGCTGAACGCGCGGGGGCTTCTGTCCAGCGACCAGCGGGGCTGGATCAGCCTCTTGGAAAACGCCTTGCGCAAGGCCCGCAGCCAAAACGGTTCGCCCGGCGCGCCGACAGACCCGTCCGAGGCACGCTGACCCGTCACCGCCTCCACTCGACACAGCCCCTGGCACCCCATCACCACCCCCTTGGACCCGCCATGACCCTGCCCGCCCGCCCGCCGCTTGCCGTCACCGTCGTCCGTCATCCGGATTTCGCCGGTGGGGAGGCGATGGAAAACCGCCTGATCGCCCATTTCACCGGCGATCCCGACCGGGCGCTGGGCGAGCGGCTGGGGGTGCCGGTCGAGCGGCGCGGGCCGGACACCATTCCGGTCGATCTCCAGGCCGGCGAGACGGTGGCGGTCGTCGTGCTGGCCGATACGGCGCTGGCCGGCGACCGCGCCTGGGTGGCTTGGCTGGAAGGGGTGGTGGCCGCCTGCGACACGCCCGATCTGCGCGCCCGGCCCTTCCTGGTCTGCCTGGACAAAAGCGCTTTGTCGATGTCGCCCACGGTCGGGCGCTTCAACTTCCTGCGCTGGGACCAGTGGGAGGGCGACGAGGCGGCGAAGACCCTGCGGATGCTCACCGACCTCGATTACCAGTGCTGCCGGATGCTGCAGGCCTGGATCAGCCAGCGCGCCGAACGCAACCGCGCCTGCCGCGACGCCTTCGCCGAGTATCTCTGCAACGTCCAGCTCTTCCTCAGCCATTCCAAGCATGACGGCGACGGAACCGGCGGGGCGTTGGCCACGGCGATCCGCAATCACCTGCACCAGGGGTCCGGCTACGACAGCTTCTTCGATGTGCATGACATCCCCGCCGGCCTGCCGTTCGACACGGTGCTGATGCACAATGTTCGGCGCGGCGCTTTCCTCGCCATCGTCACCGACAGCTATTCCAGCCGCGAATGGTGCCGGCGCGAGGTGATCGAGGCCAAGCGCGCCGGGGTGCCGATGGTGGTCGCCCACGCCGTCACCGACCGGGAGGAGCGGTCCTTCCCCTATCTCGGCAACGTGCCGGTGGTGCGGCTGGACGCCGGACGGACGGACCGCATCCCGCTGGTCGTCGGTCGCCTGATCCGCGAGGTTCTGAAGGACCATCTGTGGCGGTGCCGCTGCGCGCTGGCCCGCGCCGCCGCCAAGCGCGCCAAGGTCACCTTCGTGCCGCGCACGCCGGAGTTGATGGCGCTGGCCGCCGTGCGGCGCGGCGGCGGGCTGGTGGTGTACCCCGATCCCCCCATGGCGGAAGAGGAATCCCGGCTGTTCAATGAGGTGGCGCCTCGGGTCCGGCTGCTGTCCTTCACCCAGTGGCTGGCCCAAGCCTGACGGAGAACGCCATGAAGGCCGATCGTTTCCTGGATGGACGCACCATCAGCCTGTCGGTTTCGGACAGCCCCGATCTGGCGCGCCTCGGCCTCGGCGGGGCCCATCTGCGCGACGCCCTGTTGGAACTGGCCCGCCACCTGATCGCCCAGGGGGCCACCCTGATCTATGGCGGCGACCTGCGCCAGGGCGGCTTTACGGAGCGGCTGTTCCAACTCGCCCACCGGCACGCCAGCGACGTGACCAAGCCGGTGTTGATCAACCCGCTGCCCTGGCCCGTTCACAGCGCCATGGGCTGGAGCGACCTGGAGACACGGGCCAAGGCCGTGGCGCCCGCCGCCGCGATGGAGTTCCTCGATCTCCAAGGCGCGGCCATGCCGACCGACCGGCGCGCCGCCGAGCCGCCGGCCGGCGCCATCGGCGCGGCGGATTGGGAAACGGGGTTGACCGCCATGCGCCGGGCGGTTGCGGCGCGGGCCGATGCGGCTGTCCTCCTCGGCGGTCAGGTCGATGGCTGCAAGGGCCGGATGCCCGGCGTCGCCGAAGAGGCGCTGGAGGCGATGAAGGCCGGCAACCCCCTCTACCTCGCCGGCGGCTTCGGCGGCGCCGCGGGCGCGGTCTGCACGGCGCTCGGCCTGATCGATCCGGGACAGGCTACGCAAGCCTCCTGGGATACCGGACCGGATTTCACCGGCAGGACCGAGGCCGATCTGAACAGCGGCCTCGACCATGACGAGCTGCGGCAACTGGCCGCCAGCCGCAACACCGACGAGATCGTCGCCCTGGTCCTACGCGGCCTGCGTCACCGCTTCGCAGCGCAGGAAACCGGGAGATGATATCGGGCGCGATGATCTCGTAATCAAACGCTGCAGGGAATTGTTTCCGCCACTTTCGTGTAAAATTGCTATTTTCGGCCGGCTCTTCGACAAGCTTCTCAGGCCGCGATGTCCACCTCCCACCCGTTCCTTCACGCCTATGTTCTCTGGCATCCCGATGCGGCGGTCAGGCCCGACTGCCGGGAGATGGCGACAACCCTGTTCACGCTGCTGAGTTGGAACGCCGCGCGGCCCTTCGCCCGTGAAATCGGCATTCCGACCTTCTTCCGCACCCGCCCCGACGGCTGGCCGCATCCCGGCCCGGCAGGAATCGATTTGGACGCTGCCGCGCACACCATCATATTCGCCCTCGTGGAGCGACGTTTCGTCCTCGACCAAGCGTGGACGGGGGCATTGACCAGCCTTCAGGAACGGGTGGACGCCTCCAAGGGGCGCCACAGGCTGATCGTCGTCGCGGTCGAGGACTGCGCGCTTCAGCTTCCCGACGCGATCACCGCCCGCCTCGGCATTCAATTGTTCGTACAGCCGGCTGCACGCCAGATGCAGGAGTTGCGCCTGCAAGCGGCGTCCCAAATCTGCCGCGTCATCGAAGGTCATGCGCCGGACGCGCCGACCGGCGTCACCCTGTTCGTCAGCCACACCAAGCGCGACCCGCGCTCACACACGCTGGCCCGCAAGATCAGGAAGCTGCTGGCGCACGAAGGTCGCCCGACCCGCTATTTCTTCGATACGGTGGACATCAAGGCCGGCGACGACATCGAACGAAAGATCGAAACGGCCATCGCGGGCAGCACCCTGCTGGTGGTGCGCTCGGATGGCTACGGAGCCAGCCCCTGGTGCCATCTTGAGGTTCTGGCGGCCAAGCGCCAGCAACGCCCGATCATCGTCCTGGATGCGCTGGAGCATCGCGACGACCGATCCCTGCCTGGCCTGGGCAACGTGCCATGCCTGCGCATCGACCCGTCGCTCAAGAAGAAAAAACTGCGCAGACGCCTTCGCGACGCTGTCGAGGCGGCGGTGGTGGAATCCATGCGCTTTCTCCACGCACGCGGACGGCTGACGCATTTGGCGGAAACGGGGCGGTTGCCGAACAACGCCATTCCATACGCCCGCCCTCCGGAAGACCGTGATCTGCGCCGGTTGAATGGAAAAGGCATGCGCACGATCGTCTATCCGGATCCTCCGCTCCCTCGGTGCGAGTTGACCGACCTGAGGCATCACCGCACCCGCCTGGTCACGCCGCTGACCTGCGGCAGGCAGAACCTTGCCGGACGGATCATCGGGCTTTCCCTGTCCACGCCGACCCGCGGGCTGGACGGGATCGGGCTGTCGGACAAGCATCTGCTGGCCGGAACGGAGTTGATCGCCAGGGCCTTGCTCTCCAAAGGCGCGACGCTCGCCTACGGTGGCGGTCTGCAAAGCGCCGGGATCACGGAGTTCCTGGCCGGGCTGGTGCGCGCGCACAATGCCAGCCAGCGCGACCGCTACGAGCGAATCCTCAACTATCTCCCCTGGCCCAAGACTCTGGCGGTGGATGATGGAAGGCTGGCGAAACAGAGCAAGCATCTGCGCGTCATCCCGGTCCTCCCGCCACACGACCTGACGGACGCCGGGTTGATCGATCCGCAAGCAGCGCCCGACACGGGGACGCCCGTCGGGGCTTATGCGCTGGCACGCGGCATGCTGGCCATGCGGCAAAGAATGACGGCTGACGTGGACGCCCGTATCGTCATGGGCGGCAAGCTGACCGGCTTCAGCGGGCGCTACCCTGGCATTCTGGAAGAGGTTCTGCTTGCGTTGCAGGCGGCCAAGCCGGTTTACGTGCTCGGCGGCTTCGGCGGCGCCGCGCAGGCGGTGGCCGAACTGCTGCGCGGGGAAACCCCTTCCCAACTCGATCCGGCGGCGATCGTGAGGCACCCCGCCTATGCAGCGATGATGCGCTTCCACAACGATGATGTGGAGAACCGGAAACTTCCCCTGTCCCCCATCGACTGGGACGCCACCATCACCACGATCCGGAGCGCCGCGGGCCGCGATCTGGCCGGACTGAACAACGGCCTGACGACCGATGAGAACATCGCGTTGCTCCAGATGCAGGACATCGACGAAGCCATCTGGCTTGTCCTGCTGGGCATGAGCCGGCGGTAGCCGGCGCAACCCCTGTCCTGTTCCTATCGTTCGGACGGCGGCGCGGCCGCCGTACGTCAGGACTCCTCATAGCTGCGGACGAGGAGCGGCGTGGCGCGATCCAGATCCTCCATCGTGGACAGGGTGATCTCCAGGTCGCCCGTGCCGAAGTGGCCGATCTTGCTGACGTCGCGGGTGAAACCCGGTTCGATGGTCACGGTCATCGGGTCGACCTTCAGGAACACCGTGACCTTGCCCGCCTGCGGGTACACCTCGACGCAGGCGAAGTTCTTGATGCGCTTGAAGGCGACGTAGAACTGGAGTTGCTTGAACTGGACATCGTCGCCAAGACCCAGCAGGAACGCCTTCAGGGCCTCGTAAAGATCCTTGATCGGCTGGCTCGCCTGCGCGAGCCGATAGTCGATGAACTGCGACGCGCCAGTCGGCTTCGACACCGGCGCCTTGGTGGGTGAATCGGCGAGGTCGGCCGGCGTGATCGTCGGGGTGCGCGCCGCCACGGTGGCCGTGGTCGCGTTGACGAGTTCCAGCAGCAGCAGGTCGTCGCCGCAGTGGCGGTAGCGGATCAGTTCGATGTTGCGGTTGATCTGCTTGACCGCGTGCTGGTCGTAGTTGGTAAAGTCGCCGGCGATGCACAGCAGGCGCGGCCCCGACCACTCGACCGCCTTGGCCGTCTCGGCGCCCAACGTCTCCATGACCAGCCACTGGAATTCCTTGCGGTGGTCGAGCAGCCAGTCGAGGTAGAAGAGCCCCTGGTTGATGACGTTCTCGTTGACCGCGCGCTTGTACTCGATGATGACGGGGCAACCGTTCTCGTCGATGCCCAGCGTGTCGATGCGACCGCCATGCACCTTGCCCGTCGAATACTCCGTGGCGAGGAAGCGCACCCCGAGCAGCGCTTCCAGGTTCTTCTCGAACAGAGTCTGCAACGACTTCTCGATGCTGGCGGACTTGGTCGGCAACTCGGCGACGCCGGTGGGCGTGACGCGGAACACCTTGATGTCGGACATGGACTCCGTCTCCTCAGCCCGCCTTGCGCGCACGCCCGCGCCGGGGCTTTTCCCCCGCCGCCGCGCGCTCGGCGCGGATGCGCTCCAGCAGCACCGAGGCCGGCTCGTCGTTCGGATCCTGCGGGACGAGTTCGCCCCGGAAGGCCTTGGCGAGGATGGACTGGTCGAGGGTAGGTATCCGCTCTCTAGCCTCAGCAACGACGCCGGACAGAACTCCTACTCGCAACATGCTTGAATCGAGTATTTGTACTAGGGTTGCCATTTCATCGCTTGGCGCTAACGGAACCGGTGCTTGCGCGAGTTCGCCAAGATTTAGTGTCTTCCGCGCCACCTCTCGCGATTCACGCACCAGCCATGACTGCATGAAGTACGTCGAGAGCCAGTAGGAGATCCATTTTCCCGGCACCTGCGGACGCGGTGAAACCCTCGCCAAGGCCCGCGCGATATTTGCCCCGTCAGCATCGAGTTGCACTACTGCCGAGCGTCCAATGGTGCCTACGATACTGACCAGTACATCACCGGCACGCACTCTGGACCGCTTATATTGCCGGTCGACATCAGCTGATATCGTGCGAAGGTCAGCAGCGTTGACCACACCAGCGCCTATATCACAGACACGAATCAGGCGATTTCCACTATCGTCTTCTTCTCCAGGTTGCACAACGCCGTAACAAAGTGGACGCTGAGTATCTATTAGATCCGACAAATTGCACCACTTCCAGCCCATTGGGAGAATTGGCAACTGAGCGTCGGTATCAGCAACGATGGAAGAGTTCAAAGTATGGCTTGGATAATCCCTCTTAGTTTCCTTAACTCTCCAATCCTTGGTCAGGTCGCCACGGAAGGCGGCGGCGAGGATGGATTGGCGGTAGCGGTCGATAAGCGCCGGCAGAGTGTCCAGCGCCTCGCGCGCCCGGCGCGAACGCGCCGTCAGCGCCTCGATCTTCTCGACGATGCGACGCTGTTCGGGAAGCGGAGGAAGCGCAACCGGATATCGGCTGAGCGCCTCGCCCGTGAAATGCTTGATCGTCGTTCCGGTGAAGAAGGCCGAGAGCCTATCTCCAGTGGCGTCCTTGCGTAGCTGAAAAACCAGCCAACGCGGGTCGCAACCTCCTTGAAGGCGGACCCGGTGTAGAGCCTTCTGGTACTTGATCGGCGTGTCACCACCGAGCCAGATCGCAGCCCTTCCCGGTTCTCCGCCCTCGCAAATCAGAACATCGCCATCGCGAAGGCCGTATCGATCTAATTCATCGACCGTGAAGGGCATTTCCAAGAGATCAGATAGGTCGAACTCGCCCCATCGGACATTCACATTCCTCAGGTAGGGAAGAGACGTTCCAGCGGTCCACTTTGCCTTGTCCAGCATCTTTCCAAGCTGGGACGTTGCGATCTCCGCCAGAGGCACCTCTTCCCACCCCGCCGGCAATTCCCAGCCGCTCATTCCGCGGCCTCCGCCACGGAGCCATCCGCATCCTCGTCCGGACCCAGCATATCCGCCAGCGCCTCCATCTCCTCCAGCGCGGTGCGCAGGGTGTCGATGATCTCGGCGGCGATCACGTCGGGTTCGGGCAGCGCCTCGTCGGCGCTGTCGTCGCGCAGCCACGTGATGTCCAGGTTGTCGCCGCGCGCGGCGATCTGCTCGCGGGTGAAGCGGCGGAAGCGGCCCTGCTCGCCCTCGTCCGTTCGCGGCGCCTTGCCCAGCGGGTCGGGGCCGAAGGCGGCCTCGAACGCGGCGAAGTGCTCGCGCGTCAGCGGGCGGGTCTTGCCGAACTGCGGCATGTTGGAGCGCAGGTCGTAGACCCAGACGTCCCCGGTGTTGCCCTTGTCGGTGCGGCCGCGCGTGAAGAACAGCACGTTGGTCTTGACGCCCGCACTGTAGAAGATGCCGGTGGGCAGGCGCAGGATGGTGTGCAGGTCGCACTTGTCCATCAGGTCGCGGCGGATGTCCCGGCCTGAGTTGTCCTCGAACAGCACGTTGTCGGGCAGAACCACCGCGGCGCGCCCGCCGGGCTTCAGGCCGCGGTAGATGTGCTGGAGGAAGGCCAGCTGCTTGTTGGAGGTGGGATAGGTGAAGTCGTCGCGCGACGGCAGGCCGCCGCCCTTCTTGGTGCCGAAGGGCGGGTTGGTGAGCATCAGGTCGGCCTTGTGCAGCCGCGTCCCCTGCTCCGACAGCGCGTCGCCGAGTTGGAGGTCGCCCGAGACGTCGTGCAGCATCAGGTTCATCAGGCCCAGCCGGTGGGCATCCGGCACCAGCTCCATCCCGTAGAAGGCGTTGTGGCGCTGGAAGTACTGCTCGGCCTCGGTCAGGTCCCACAGGTCGTTGGTGTGCGCCTTGATCCAGCGGTCGGCGGCGATCAGGAACCCGCCGGTGCCCGCCGCCGGGTCCTGCACATACTCGCCCGCCTTCGGCCGCATCAGCGCGACCATGCTGTCGATCAGTGGACGCGGCGTGAAGTACTGCCCCGCCCCCGACTTCTTCTCGGTCGCGTTGCGCTCCAGCAGGCCCTCGTACATGTTGCCGAGGCCTTCCTCGCGCGCCGAGTACCAGTCCAGCCCGTCGATGGCCTCCACCAGCGCCTTCAGGATGCGCGGCTGGCGCAGCGAGGTCTGCGCGTTCTGGAAGATCGCCTGCACCTGCGCCGAGCCCTCGGCGCCGAGGTGGATCAGCAGCTCCTTGTAGAAGGTCAGCTGCTCCACCCCCTGGCGCCGGCGGATGTCGGCCCAGCGGTAATGCTCGGGCAACTGACCTTCGGCCCCGGTCTCCGCCGCCATCTTGAGGAAGATCAGATAGGTCAGCTCCGTCACGTACTGGTGATACGTGATCCCGTCGTCCCGCAGGATGTGGCAGAGGTTCCAGAGCTTGGCGACGATGTCGGTGGTGGCGGTCATGATATCGCTTCTATGTAATTGGCAAGCAACGTACAGTCGCAGTAACGGAAGGTCGGCCCATCCACCTCCGCTTCCAGAATCAAGCCGCCAATACCCTGGAAATCCGTGTCCTTTTGAATGGACTCCAAAACGGATCTCGCGATATCCCGCGGATTTTCATGCGGACGACCCATGATTTCTGATTTTATTCGCTTCTCGATATCTTCCGCACAATCGCCAAACACCATGGGCAATGCAGAAAGAACAAGCGCGCCGTTACTCTGAGAAATGTCGCTGCAGAGCCTATATAGCGCTGGCGCGCCGCCGCATTCACCGAATATCAAAATATCGTAGTCGACCTTCTCCCAAGTTGCCTCAAGTCCGTCCGTCGCCCCATCCTCCGAAGACATCTTGAAAGCCCCCATAAGCCTTGCGATCTGACTCGCAACGCCCTTTGCGTTGGTCGCCAACTTCCCAACGGCACAGGTCGTCAACGCAAGAAAAACGTTGCATCCGACCGTTGAGGTCCCTGCGTAAGCAATCCCAAAATCTGGGCCGGAGGTTGAAAGTTTGAAGATCTTTGGCGCACGGTCATGCGCCAGAAGCAACTTGTCTTTATGTTCTGGAACTGTGATGCGGCTGTCGGACAACGACCATATCTTTCCAGATTCCTGCCCGATCACGATAGACGTCACGATGCCTTCTCCCAGATCCCCTCGCCGATCTCCCCGAGGATCGCCTCCAGCCGCCCCTCGAACACCCGGTTCAGCCTTACGAACCCGCCGCCCTGCTGGCGGAACTCGCCCTGATCCAGCGTCTCGCGGTCAATGACGACCTCCTTCTTCATCTGCCGGGCGATGCGCTCCAGCCATTGCCTCTGCGCCTGCGTCCAGGGACGGCTGGATAGCACCCGCCGCATCGCGCGGTCCACACGCTCGTCATACGGGACCAGCGGGTCGCCCAGCGCCGCCTGGCGGATGTAGCCGATGATCGAGGCGGCGATGTCGGCGTTGGTGGCGTCGCGGAAGGCGGCGCGCAGTTCGGACTCGCCGAAGCCGTCCTGCTCCAGCCGCAGCCGCACCTCGCGGAGCTGCGCGCGGGTCAGGTCGCGCGGGGCGTTGGCGACGGCGGCGAGCGCCGGGATTCGGTTCAAGTTCTCGGTGAGGTAGCTGCGGAAGCTGGCGAGATAATCCTCCGGCCGGGTAATGCCGAGGCCGTAGCCGGTTTCCTCGTGACGGAACGAGTCGGCGCCGGTGTAGAGCGGCACATGGATCGGGTCGTCGCCGATGCGGGTGTCCAGCAACTCCATCAGCGCGCGGTGGTCGAGCAGCAGGCGCGCGGCCTCCTCGGGCGGGGCGTCGCGCAGGCGGCGGATGAAGGCGTCCGGGTCGGTGCCGGCCAAGTCACGGAAGCGGCGGGCGCCGCTGTCGGACAGGCGGCGCTTCTTGCGGTGCAGCTTGGCGACGATCTGGCCGACCAGCCAGCGCGCCTGCTGCACCCGGCGCTCCTCCACCTCCGGCGGGCCAATGAAGGGGGCTTGGCCCTCCTCTGCGAATCCAGCGGACGCAAAGCCGGTCGGCGGAGGCGCGTCCACCGGCGTGCCGGTGGCCTCGGCCAGTTCGCCCATCAGCATGGCGAAGGTGATGTTGGGGTTCGCCACCACCGGCCGCATCTCCGTCAGGTCCTGCATGGCGGCGTAGAGGCCGACGGCGTCGAAGATGCGAAAGGCGGTCTTGTGCTGGCCGGGGCCGAACAGGTCCTCGCACAGGCGGGTGCCGCGGCCGATCATCTGCTCGTACAGGATGCGGCTGCCAACCCGGCGGATGAAGACGAGGTTGACGATCTCCGGCACGTCGATGCCGGTGGTCAGCAGGTCGACGGTGACCGCGACCTTGGGCAGGGCCTCGTTCTTGAAGCGGCGGATCTGCTGCAACGGCTGGTCGGACTTGCCGGTGATCTTCACCACCGCGTCGTCCTCGATGGCGCCGTAGCGCGCGGCGAACGCGGCCTTGAGCGCGCCGACGACGATGTCGGCGTGCCGGTCGGTGGCGCAGAACACCAGGGTCTTGCCGGGCAGGCCGGGGTCGATGTGCCCGGCCAGCCATTCGGCAATGACGCGGTTGAAGTCCGGCGTGATGACCTTGCGGTTGAAGTCCTCGACGTCGAACCGCACCTCGTCCGGCAGGTGGATGAGGTCGAGCTGGCCCGTGCGGGTGTCCAGCACGTCCACGGCGGCGCCCGCGTCCCAGTGGATGCCCTGCTGGCTGAGCGCGGTGTGGGCGCGGAGCGGCGGCTCGTGGTCGACCAGCCAGCCGTCGATCACCGCCTCCTGGCAGGTGTAGCGGAAGGCCGGGTCGCCGAAGATCTCCACCGTGTGCAGGGCCGGCGTGGCGGTCAGGCCGACCTTCACCGCGTCGAAGCGATCGAGCACGCGCCGGTACTTGGAGATGTAGTCGCCCTGGTCGCGGAAGCGGATCTCGTCGTCCCCCATCTCGCGGTCGAGCAGGTAGCCGCGGTGACACTCGTCCACCACAATGCAGTCGTACTGGTCGATGGGCGGCGGGTCGTCGCTGTAGAGGGTGCGCTTGACCAGCGCCTGGACGGTGGCGATGTGCAGCTTGGTCTCGGGGTCGGGGGCGATTTCGCCCAGGTCCTTCACCGCGAAGATGTCGGCGAAGACCTGCTGGTGCTCCATGCGCGTTTCCTTGAACGCGTTGCCGGCCTGCTCGCCCAGCGCCGTGCGGTCCACCAGGAACAGGATGCGGCGGAAGCGTTGCGCCTTCAGCAGGCGGTAGACCAGCGCGATGCAGGTCTTGGTCTTGCCGGTGCCGGTCGCCATGGCCACCAACACCTCGCGCCGGCCGCCGGCGATGGCCTCCTCGATCCGGCGGATGGCGCGCTCCTGGTAATCGCGAAGCGGGAAGTTGAAGGCGAAGGGATCGCGCGCCAGCCGCTCCTGCGCCGCGCGCGGATCGTTGCGCAGCAGTTCCAGCAAGCCCGACGGGGTGTACCAGCCGTCCAGCGCCTTGCGCAGGTTGTCCGCGTGGCGGGCGTCGCGGAACCAGGTGCCGGACGCGGTCTCGAACTGGCGCAGGAAGGGGCGGCCGTTGGTGGCGAACAGGAACGGCACCCGGATGGCGCCCCACGGCCCCTCCGCCGGCGGCATCGCGTCGCCATGGGGGACGAAGCCCTCGGCGTAGCGGCGCGCCTGATCGATGGCGGCCGGGGCGTCGGCGTTGCGGCGCTTGGCCTCCACCACGGCCACGGCGGTGAGCCCGGCGAAGAGCACATAGTCGGCCGGGCCGTTCGCCGTCGGCCATTCCGCGATGGCAAGGTTGCGCCCCTTCTGCGGTCGGGCGCCGGCGGCGAAGGTCAGGGCTTCGCTGTCGGCCTGCCATCCGGCGTCGCGGAGGTGGGCGTCGATCAGGCGGCGGGTCTCGCGCTCGTCCAGGTCGATGCCCTGGCCGACCTCCTGCGCAAGCTCGACGCGGTGCTGGATCGCCTCGGGCGCTTCGGCGGCGGCGCTCGCCTGGGCGGTGGCCAGTTCCGCTTCCAGGCGCGCGCGGTCGGCGTCGGCCTCCTGCGCCAGCCGCTCCCACTCCAGCCGCTCGGCCTCGGCGCGGGCGGCGCGCTCCTCGGCGGACAGGCGCCGTTCGGCTTCGGCCTGCGCCTCGGCCGCGATGCGCTCGTGCGCCGACTGCTGCTCCGCAACCGCCTTGCGCAGCCGCTCCAGCTCTGCCTTCAGCGCCGCGCCCTCGGCGCGCGGATCGGGCGGCGGCAGGAAGGGGCCGGGGGCAAACGCGCGGTCGCCCGTGACGGTGCGATGAAACCAGACGCCCAGTGTGCGCGCGTGCTTCAGGCAAGACAGCGCGGTCGCGTGGTCGCCGTCCAGGTCGTGGGCGGCGGCGTTGCCGGCCTTGCGGATGACGTGGAAGAGGTCCCCGACCTCGCGCGTCAGGGCGCCGCGGTCGCGCAAGCGGCGCAACAGGTCCGTCTGCTTCTCCTCGGGCGACGTCCACAGCCCAAGCTTCGCCGCGGTGAGCTGGGCCAGGAGTTCGGCGAACTGGCGCAGCTTGATGATGGTGGTGTTGGCATCCTCGGCGAAGAAGCGCTCGGCCAGCGCCCCCAGCCGATCGAGTTGGGCATCATGCCGCGCCAAGAATGCGAAATTGACCGACCGGCCCACCATTTCCTCCCGGTGAACGCACACTATACGGTGCGCAGCGGAGTATGTCACCGGACGACTGCGACCTGGGGTAGGTCAGGCGCTGCTGCGTCGGTGCCGAAAGACGGCCTTTCGCGACGGCTGTCATCGGTCAGCCCTGGGATCGCAGCCATGCAATGTCCCTAGGCTGCTCGGACTTGTGGGAAACGAGCACCTCCCACCTGCGGTCGTCCGGAGCCAATCGCGCGTAAAGGCGGCCAGCGTCATCCTGCCCGTTGGAAATGTGCCGCTCCCACCAGCGGTCGGCGCCCTTGAGCTTTTTCCAGTTCGCCGGGGTTCCACCGGTGCCGGCGGCGAGTTCCCCGAGGGCGCCATACAGATAACGTCGGTCGGAGAATTCCACAGCGGCCACGTCCAGGCTGGCGCGGAGCAAGCGGATGCGGGGCAGCAGACTGGCGAAGACGGCGGCCACCTCCTCGCTCAACCGGCCGGGTGCGACCGGGCGTGTCGGCGGCGGAGCCTCCAGCGCGAGCGCTTCCGCGGCGAGGCGGTTCTTCGCCTCCTCAACAAGCGCTCTTTGCAGTTCCTCGAAATCGGCCTGCAACCGTTCGGCCCGGTCCCGGCCCTCGTCCTGGGCATCAGCAGGTGCCCGCTCGGCCAGCGCGAATCGCAAGGCCGCAACCTCCGCCTTCAGCGTCGCCGCCATGGCGTGAGCCCGGGCCAGTTCGCCTTCCACGAGGCGAAGCCGCAACTCCGCCATGTTGGCGGGACCTTCGGCCGACAGCAGTGCCCCATCGAGCAGGGCGCCGATGCGGGCAGCCAGTGTGCCTGGGGCAGCGGCCTGGCTTTCGAACCTGACGAACCAGTCGGCGGCCAAGCCGTCCACCGGTTCGCCGAGATACTGGCCGGACCGGATGACCGGGAGTCCGCCAGCCGCCAGCCACCAGCCGGGCCGCCGCCTGCTCGCGATCCAGCACCGACCCCTGGATCAGCAGATAGGCCTCCCCCACCCCCTCGACCACGGCGAAGCGTGCCACAGGCGGCGTTGTCGCAGCCGGCCCCGGCGGGATGGCGGTGGGGATTACAGCCTCCCCCGTAATGTCGATCCGATCCCCCTCCAGCAGCGGGTAGGCCAGCCCACGCCACACTACCGCCGCCCGCTGGTCGGGCAGAAGGATCGCGCGGCAGTCGCGCCGCTCCAGCAATTGCTCCCCGTCATAGATCGAAATGGTTATGGTTGGCATTCACAATACCGTCAGGGCATTTTCAAGAATTTCTAATTATAAACGCCATCGTATACGAGAGGTTATTCAGGCGTTCATCACTCCATGAACATAGCTCAAGCCGTCGCTCCCATCATCTCCAATCCCTACACAATCGGTCTGGTCATCCTACTCCTCGTTTTTTGGGCAACGACTTCGATTATCTCACTGGATAATGGAACGAAGCGTTTGATCCGCTCTCTTCTGGCCGCGAATGACGAACTCGCCAAATCCGCCGACGCGTTGTCCTTCGCCGAGCGCTATGAGGAGGTCAACGCCAGCTTGGGGCGCGACCCGATCCTCCGGGGCGCTTGGCGGGAGTACCGGGAGTCGCTGCTTCTGCCACGGACGGCGGGCCGCCCCGTGCGCTCGACGACACGACCGGCTGCTTGGTTCAACCTGGACCTTCTGCGCGGGCCGGCCATTGAAACCGACCTGCGCTATCACGCGGCCATGCCGAATCTGCTGGTCGGCGCCGGGCTGCTGTTCACGTTCCTGGGACTTGCGGTCGCGCTGGGCAGCGCCGGCGAGGTGGTGACCGGCACCGCGGCGGAGCGCAACGGCGCTCTGCGGCAGATGCTCGACACGGCATCGTTCAAGTTCATCACGTCTCTGATGGGCATGCTGCTTTCCATCGTCTATGCGCTCATCCGCAAACACCGCCTGAAGCAGGTCGAGCGGGCTCTGGACGGCTTCCACACGGCGCTGGAGGAGCGCATTCCGCTGATGACGCCGGCTGCGCTCCAGCAGGAGACGAACGAACTGCTGGCGCGGCAGTCCGACTATTTCGAGAGCTTCACGAACGATCTGGCCGTCTCGCTCGGAAGCGCCATGGACCGCGCTTTCGACGCGCGGCTGGGGGAGCACATCGGCCCGTTGGCAGACTCGATGAGCCGGCTGGCCGACGGCATGGTCTCGCGCAACGAGGACGCCATGCGGTCGATGCTCGACGCCTTCTTGGAGAAGCTCCAGGGTGGAACCGGCGACCGCATGCAGGGTGTGGCGGAGACGCTGTCGGGGCTGGGGGCGCGGCTGGAAGGTCTTCAGCAGGGGTTGGGCGACGCCGCGGTGCGGATGGCGCAGTCCGCCGACGCCATGGCCGCCCGCATGGGCGAAGGGGCCGAAGCCGCGCTGTCCCGCATCACCGACCAGATGGGCGGCCTGACCGAAACCCTGCGGACCGTCGCGGAGCAGAGCCGCACCGCCGGCGCCGAGGCCGGGCAGCATATGGCTTCCCGGATCGAGGCCGCAGCCACCGGTTTTGAGGAAGCCGCCCGTGGCGTTGCCACCACCCTGGCCCAGGCCGCTGCCGCCATGGAAACGGCCATGGGACGGCAGGCGGAGGAAAGCGGCGTCCGCCTCTCGGCGTCGGTCGAGGCGATGGTGGCGGAGTTGCGGGCACTCGCCGAAGGCAGCCGCAACGCGAGAAGCGAGGCCTTCAGCCAGTTGGCCGCCCGCGTGACGGAAACCACCGCCAGCCTGGAGCGGTCGGTGGAGCGGATGTCCGCCGGCCTGGAACGGGCGGCTTCCGAAGGCGGCAGCGCGCTGGGCCAGGGGGCGGAGCAAGCGGTGAACCGCATCGCCGACGCCACCGAAGGCATGAGGACCGCGTTGCAAGCCATGATGGTCGAACTGCGAACGGCGCTTGGGCAAGCGGGCGATGCGCTGCGGGAGAGCGGAACCGCCGGCGCCGCCACCCTCCGGACCGCTCTGGGCGAAGCCGGGGATGGCGTCGCGACGGCGTTGAACGGTGCCGCCGACCGGCTGGGCCGGGCGGGCAACGAGGCCGCCGACGCCCTCCGCAAGGGTGGCGAGGCGGCCGGCGGATCCCTGCGCGATGCCGGCGGGCTGGTCGGGGAGCGGGCCGGCGGGCTGGCCGGCCAGATCGCCGCCCTGGGTCAGGCCGCCACGACGCTCGCCTCCCGCAGCACGGAGTTCGAACACGCCGCCGCGAGGGCCGCCGAGCCCCTGTTCAAAGCGGCGGACACCATCAACGCCGCCAGCCAGAGCGCCCGCACGGTCATGGAGCCGTTGGCCAAGGCCTCGCTGGAGATCAGCCGTGCGGTCGAACAGGTATCCGGTACCGCCACCGGCTTCACCACGGTGCTGGACGCCGCCCAAAAGCTGACCGCAAGCCTGGACGGCGCCGCACAACGCTTCGAAGGCGTGGACCGCGAGCTGGCGAAAACCCTGGACACTCTTCAAGCCGGACTTCGGGACTTCACGCGCGAGATCGCCGGCTTCGTCAGCCAGACCGATCAGAATCTCGCGAAGGCGGCCACCCAGCTGGGCAGCTTGGTCCAGAATCTTGAGGCCACGCTCGAAGACTTCGTGCCGGCTGTGCGCTGAGGAGACGGGACATGGCGACGGCTACCGGAGCCGAGGACGAAGGCGGCGAGGGCTACTTCGCCTCGATCAGCGACCTGATGGTCGGCGTGCTGTTCGTCTTCCTGCTGATGCTGACCGTGTTCGCCCTCAACTTCCGCGACGTGGAGGAAGAGCAGATGATCGAGCGCGCCCGCTATGAGGAGGCCCTGCGGCGAGCCGAACTGGCTGATGAGACCTGTGCGCGAAAGGGCCGCGGCGCTCACCTTGGGAGCTGTTGAGGCGGCGTGGCATCGCTGATTCCATGGCGTTGGTGGCGTTGGTGGCGTTGGAGGCGAGCAATGGCGCGGCGTCGGATCGGGCAGGAAGAATTCCGGTTCCCAGCTGAAGAGGGACGGCGCGGCAGCGCGCTGGATGAGGCCTCTGCTCTGCTCGACTGGTCCGGGATCGATCGCCTGCTCGCCCCCGTCTACGCCGCGGAGAAGGGGGAGCGTGCCTGGCCTCCCTTGGCTCTGTTCAAGGCGCTGCTGCTGGCGGTCTGGTATGACCTGTCCGATGTCAAACTCGCCGAGGCGGTGGACGATCGCGCCAGCTTCCGCCGCTTCGGCGGCTTCGCGGCGGCGGAAGCGACGCCCGAGCGCACCGCCTTCGTCCGGTTCCGCCGTGAGTTGGTGAAGCGTGGCCTGGACCGCGTTCTCTTCGACGCGGTCGGCGACCAGCTTGCCGCGCGTGGCGTCGTTGTCCGGACCGGCACACTTATCGACGCCACGGTCATCGCCTCGGCGAGCGTCAGCGATC